>NZ_BAAATR010000023.1:0-134159 GCF_039533515.1 Kitasatospora cystarginea
AAACGCCCGGTTACATTCCGAACCCGGAAGCTAAGCCTCACAGCGCCGATGGTACTGCAGGGGGGACCCTGTGGGAGAGTAGGACGCCGCCGAACAAATTTTGATGACAGAAAGCCCCTCCCGGAAACGGGAGGGGCTTTCTGCATTTCTGCGTTAATCTCTGCGAATGCAGAACCTGACCCTTACGTGGCAGACCGCCGGCGGTGCGTCGGTGGTCCTGCTCGGAGCGGCGTATGCGGTCAAGCGCGCCACTCGTTCCGGAGCGGCCACACGTGCCGGTGGTACGGCCGCGCTACTGCGGGAGGCCGGCATTCTGCTGGGGCTCTTCGCACTCTGGCAACTGGTCGGCCATCTCTCGGTGTTGAGCACGGATCATGCGCTGGACCGGGCGGAGTGGATCCACCGGACGGAGCTTGGGCTGGGGTTCCCGGACGAGGCGGCCTGGCAGCGTGCGGTCGAGCCGTATTCCTGGCTGGTCACAGGAGCCAACTACTACTACGCGACCATGCACTTCGGTGTGATGCTGGTGCTGCTGCTCTGGCTCTTTCTGCGGCACCGGGACCGCTACCACTGGGTGCGGACCACGGTGGTGCTGACCACGGCGGCCTGTCTGCTGATCCAGTTCATCCCGGTTGCCCCGCCCCGCATGCTGCCGGAGAGCGGGTTCGCGGACCTGGCGGCGCAGTACGGGCAGTCGGTGTACGGCGGCAGGGTGGGCGGGGTGGTGCCGGATCAGCTGTCCGCGATGCCCTCGGTCCATGTGGCGTGGTGCGTGATCGTGGCGGTGGCCGTCGTACGGGTCGCGCGTCGTCCGTGGCGGTGGCTGGTGGTGCTGCATCCGCTGGTCACGGTCTTCGTCGTGGTGGTGACGGCGAACCACTTCTGGGCGGACGGGCTGGTAGCGGTGGTGCTGCTGTTGGTGGTGTACCTGGTGCAGTACGCCGTCAGCGGCTGGCGGGCGGATTCCGAAGGGCCGACACCCGCCGCCGTGCAGCCGGAAGACCGGCCCGAGGAGCGGTCGTCCGTGAGCAGGTCCTGAGCACCAGCTCCAGAACGCCAGGCCCTGGGCTGCGGGAGTCGGAGCGCACGGCCGGGAGGGGTGGGCCGGTGCTCTCCGGAGAGCACCGGCCCACCCCTCCCGGCCGTCGGCGGCGCGGACGCCTGCCGGTTACTTCACCGGCAGGGCGGTGCGGCCCCAGAGGCTGTTGGTGAGGGTGGCGGTGGCCCAGTACCAGGCGACCACCCCGGCGAGGGCGGCGATCCAGCCGGCTGCCTTGGCGAGCCCGCTGCTGCCGCCGAGGGTGGCGATGGCGGTGAGTAGCAGGGCGACCGTCAGCAGGCCGTAGAGCAGGCGGCTGAAGCGCCCGGAGGCCCAGCCGGCGACCGTGAGGGTGAAGGCGAGCAGGGCCCACAGCAGCAGGAAGAGCCCGGCGGCGTGCTTGCCGGTCCCGGCGGCCACGGACCAGGTGGCCCAGAAGGCGCCGAGGCTGGTGAAGGCGGTGCCGGTGAAGGTCTCTGAGCTGCGGAGCTGCCAGAGTCCGGCGATGAAGAGCGTGACCCCACCGACCAGGTGGGCGAGGGCGACGGCGTCCTTGACCCCGGCGCCGCTGAGGACGCCGGTGGCGAGTAGGCCGTATCCGAGAAGGGTGAGTCCGAGGGCCAGGTATCCGAGGGGACCCGCGTCGGCGGCTGCGGGTCGGGCGTTCGCCCCGGTAGCTTCAGTGCTCACCGGAGGCTCCTTTCACTCTGTGCGCAAGGTGGCGGCATGAGGACGGACGGGGGTTGCTGGGCGCACACGTCAGGAGGGGGACGGCTGCGGATGCGGGGCGCGGGGCACCGGGACACGAGGTGTCGGGAACGTGGTACTGGGCGCGGACGCACCGGGCATACGGCTCGGGACGCGTGGAGAGGCGTGCGGCGGCTGCGGCTGAGTGGGGAACCGGCGCGTCCGGCCGGTGGAGCCGGAGGCGGTCTGGTGGTCGATGTCCGCTGCGGGGAATTCCCCGGCGTATCCGGTGTACCCGCCTCCGGACCGCTTGCACCCTTGTGAATGTTACGATTTGTGCACCGGTGCGCTTCGGACGGTAACGACTATCGGTCGCCCAGGGGGAGCGGGCGGATGCCGCGTCGGCTCAGTCGACCCGCGGGCCGGGCACCCGGAGGGTGAGGATCGCCATGTCGTCCGAGGGCGGCTCGGGCGCGAAGCGTTCCACCGCCCGCTGGACGCGTGCCGCGACGGCTCCGGCGGTGAGCCCGGTGCAGCCGCTGAGGACCTGGGCGAGCCCGTCGTCGCCCAACATCCGTGAGCCTTCGCGGCGTTCGGTGACACCGTCGGTGACGCAGAGCAGTACCTCGCCGGGATGAAGCACCAACTCCTCGGCCTCCAGCTCCAGTTCGTCCAGCACGCCGAGCAGTGGCTGCGGTGAGGCGGCCGGTTCGACCTGTCCGTCGGTGCGTAGGCGCAGCGGCAGCGGGTGGCCCGCGCAGACCAGGGACAGCGCGGTGCTGCCGTCCGGTCGGGGCGTCAACTCCCCGTACAGCAGGGTGAGGAAGCGGCTGCGGGTGCCTTCGTCGAGGATGGCCGCGTTGAGCCGGGCGAGGACCTGCGGTGCGTCCAGGCCTTCGCGGGCGAGGAGGCGCAGCGAGTGGCGGGCCAGGCCGGTGACCGAGGCGGCCTCGGGGCCGGTGCCGCAGACGTCGCCGATGGCGAAGCCGTAGGTGCCGGGGCGGATCTGGAAGATGTCGTAGAAGTCGCCGCCGACCTCGTTGCCCTCGCCGGCGGCCTGGTAGAAGACCTCCACCTCGACGCCTGGAACCTTGGGCAGGTCGGGCGGCAGCAGGGCGCGTTGGAAGGCCTGGCTGGTGGCGGTGCGCTCGGAGTAGAGGCGGGAGTTGTCGAGGGCGAGGGCGGCTCGGCGGGAGAGGTCCTCGGCGAGTTCGAGCATTTCCTGGCGGAACCGGACACCGGTGCCGACACCGAGGACCAGCAGGCCGATCACCCGGTTGCGGGCGGCGAGCGGCAGGACCACGGTCTCGCCGAGCAGTCCGGCCAGTTCGGGGCTGTCGGCCAGGCCGGCGGCGCGGGCGGTCTCCAACGGGCCCTTCCAGAACCGGGCGCCGGGTGCGGGCTCGGTCTCGGGGGCAGGGGTCTTGTCGAGCAGGGCGCGCAGCGGGTCGATCCGGTCCTCGTCCTCGTGCAGCACGAAGGCGAGGTCGGCGCCGCCGTTCTGGTCGGCGGTGGTGTAGACGGCGCACCAGGCGGCCAGGGTGGGGACGGACATCTGGGCCATCAGGGCGAGGGTCTGCTGGTGCTCAAGGGTGCCGGCGAGCAGGTCGGAGGCCTCGACCAGGAAGGAGAGCGAGCCCCTGCGCAGGCGTTCGAGCTCGGTGAGCCGGGCGCTCTCCAGCGCGAGGGCGATCCGGTCGGCGGCGAACTGGAGGCGCAGCGCGTCCTCGTTGTCGTAGCGCCCGGGGGTGGCGGCGGCCACGCCGAGCGAGCCGGTGAGGCGGCCCTCGACCTTGAGTGGGACGGTGATCAGCGAGCGCAGGCCGGTGCCGCTGAGCAGTGGTGCCGAGCCGGGCCGCACCGAGAGGTCCTCGTGCACGGCGGGCAGCCGGGCGGAGTCGAAGCCGCGGCCGGTGCCGGCCGCGACCGGGATCGGGCCGCTCTGGCGTCCCAGCGGGCTGAGCCCGGTGGCCGCGCGGACCTCGAACTCGGTCTCGTCGTCACTGGTGAGCATCAGGTACGCGGCGTCGGCGTCGAGCAGGTCGCGGGCGCGTTCGACGACGCGCTGGAGCAGGCCGCCGAGGTCGTGCTGGTCGATCGGGCCGACCAGCAGGTCCAGCGGTTCGATGGCCGACGGGGTCTCGACGGCGGTGCTGGGGGAGCGCAGCACACCGCGGTCGATCTCACGGACCAGCAGGCA
The DNA here is from genome assembly GCF_039533515.1 of Kitasatospora cystarginea. Classification (NCBI taxonomy): domain Bacteria; kingdom Bacillati; phylum Actinomycetota; class Actinomycetes; order Kitasatosporales; family Streptomycetaceae; genus Kitasatospora; species Kitasatospora cystarginea. Next base: position 3,927 of record NZ_BAAATR010000023.1, read on the forward strand.
GAGGGTGGACGGGGTGCCGTGGGTGTCGCGGACCCGGACCTGGAGGCCGTACACCTCGGTGACCCCGCCGTCCGCGTGGCGCAGCCCGAAGCCGCCCTCCCAGCGGGCCAGCCGGAGGGTCTCGGCGAGGCCGAGGCCGATCCCGGCGCTCTGCGGCCAGACGGCCAGCTCGCTCCAGGGGCGGCCGACGACCCGGTCCGCGGGGTGCTGGAAGAGCGCCTCGGCGTCCGGGTTCCAGGCGCGGACCAGGCCGTGGTCGTCCACCTGCACGACGGCGACCCGCACCGGGGCCTCGGCGTCGGGGAGTTCGCCGCCGGGGAGGCTGGGCAGGGCGTAGCGGGTGCCGGTGACGTGTTCGGGCAGCGGCAGCCGGAACCAGACGGTCTTCTGTCCGGCCGCGTACTCGACGCCCCAGCGGCTGGAGAGCGCGGAGCACATCAGCAGGCCGCGGCCGCCCTCGCCGTCCGGGTCGGCGTAGCGGTCGGAGGAGGTGGCGGGGACGTTGGCGAAGGACGGCAGGCCGCGTTCGGGGTGGCGGTCGGTCACCTCGATCCGTACCGAGTCCTCCTCGCGCAGGCAGGCGACCTCGGCGGCGGTACCGGCGTGCACCACGGCGTTGGTGACGAGTTCGCTGACCAGGACGACGGCGTCGTCGACGACCTCGGGGAGCCCCCAGCCGAGCAGGGCGTCGCGGACGAAGCCGCGCGCGGCGGCGGCCGAGCGGCCGACCGGTTCGAAGGTGGCGGATGCGCGCGCGGTGACCACGTGCCACTTCTCCCATCAGGTCGCTCGACGGCTCTGCTCCGGCCCGTTGGCACCGGCCGGGAGAGACTTCCCGTTGGTGCCGGCCGGGAACCCCCTCCCGGCCCGGCCGACCTGGCGGCGGGTGTCGGAGCGGCGGCGGGGAGCGCCCATGGCCAGGTGCAGCGCTCCACCCTACTTTCCGCTTGGTACCCCGTGGGCCCGGGGCACCGAAACAGCCACGAGAAGGTGATTCTGGCCACCAGTTTGTCCGGCACTGGTGGAGACCCTGTGCAACGGGCCGGACACGGAGCGCCGGTGCTGCCAGACTGGGGGGTCCGCCGCATGCGGCGACGCAGTACGGTCGGTGGGGTGTGCCGGCGGCTGTCCGCAGCGGCCGGGGCGATGTTCGGGGGCGGGCCGGTGCCCGTTCCCGATCGGACTTGAACAGTCACGACGTGGGAGGGCCCGTTGAGTTCGGCCACCAAGGACGTACCCGGTACGACTCCGGCGACCGCGCGCGGTGGCCGGGCCGCGCAGGCACGCGGCAGCCAGGGGCGGCGTCCGAGTCACAACCGGGGAGCCGAGCCCGCGGATCTGCGCAAGCTGCTGGCGGCGCTGACGGCGATGCGGGACGGCAACTTCCGCCGCCGGCTCACCGTTCCGGGGGACGGGCCGCTGGCCGAGATCGCGGCGGTGTTCAACGAGGTCGCCGAGCGCAACCAGCACCTGACCGGTGAACTGGCCCGGGTCCGCCGGGCGGTGGGCCGGGAGGGACGGCTGTCCGAGCGGCTGGAGAGCGGGGTCGGCGAGGGCGCCTGGATGGCGGCGGTCGACAACTGCAACGCGCTGATCGACGACCTGGCGCGGCCGATGGCCGAGGTGGGCCGGGTGCTCTCCTCGATCGCCGAGGGCGACCTGGACCAGCGGATGGAGTTGCGCTCGGTCCATATGAACGGGGTGAGCTACCCGCTGCGCGGGGAGTTCCTCAAGGTCGGCCGGACGGTCAACGGACTGGTGGACCAGCTCTCGGAGTTCACCGACGAGGTGACCAGGGTCGCCCTCGAGGTGGGTACCGAGGGCAAGCTCGGCGGCCAGGCCAGGGTGCGCGGTATGTCGGGCAGTTGGAAGGACCTGGCCGACTCGGTCAACACCATGGCCGGCCGGCTGACCGCGCAGGTGCGCAACATCGCCGAGGTGACCACGGCGGTGGCCAAGGGCGACCTCTCGCACAAGGTCACGGTGGACGTGGCCGGCGAGATGCTGGCGCTGAAGAACACCGTCAACACGATGGTGGACCAGCTCAACTCCTTCGCCGCTCAGGTCACCAGGGTGGCCAGGGACGTGGGCACCGAGGGCCGGCTCGGCGGGCAGGCGCAGGTGCCGGGCGTCGCCGGGGTGTGGCGTGATCTCACCGACTCGGTGAACTTCATGGCCAACAACCTGACCGCGCAGGTGCGCAACATCGCCGAGGTGACCACGGCGGTGGCCAAGGGCGACCTCTCGCGCAAGATCGAGGTCGATGCCCGGGGCGAGATCCTGGAGTTGAAGAACACCATCAACACCATGGTCGACCAGCTCTCCGGCTTCGCCGAGCAGGTGACCAGGGTGGCGCGCGCGGTGGGGACCGAGGGCATCCTCGGTGGCCAGGCGCAGGTGCCGGGCGTCGCGGGGGTCTGGAAGGACCTCACCGAGAACGTCAACTCGATGGCCAACAACCTGACCAACCAGGTGCGCAACATCGCGCAGGTGACCACGGCGGTGGCCAAGGGCGACCTGTCGCAGAAGATCCAGGTGGACGCCCGGGGTGAGATCCTGGAGTTGAAGAACACCATCAACACCATGGTCGACCAGCTCGGTGCGTTCGCCGACGAGGTGACCAGAGTCGCCAGGGACGTCGGCACCGAGGGCATCCTCGGCGGTCAGGCGAGTGTGCCGGGGGTGTCCGGTACCTGGAAGGACCTGACCAACAGCGTCAACTTCATGGCGTCCAACCTGACCAGTCAGGTGCGGAACATCGCAGAGGTGACCACAGCGGTGGCCCGCGGCGACGTCTCCAAGAAGATCACCGTCGACGCGCGCGGCGAGATCCGTGAGCTGGTGATGACCGTGAACACGATGGTGGACCAGCTGTCGGCGTTCGCGGACGAGGTCACCCGGGTGGCCCGCGAGGTCGGTACCGAGGGCATCCTCGGCGGTCAGGCCCGAGTGAGCGGGGTCTCCGGTATCTGGCGGGACCTGACCGACAACGTCAACTTCATGGCGTCCAACCTGACCAGTCAGGTCCGCAACATCGCCGAGGTCGCCTCGGCGGTCGCCCGGGGTGACCTCTCCAAGAAGATCACCATCGAGGCGCAGGGCGAAGTCGCGGCCCTGGCGGGCACCTTGAACACCATGGTGGACCAGCTGTCCTCGTTCGCGGTCGAGGTGACGCGGGTGGCGCGCGAGGTGGGCACCGACGGCATCCTGGGCGGCCAGGCCAGCGTCCCCGGCGTCGCCGGCATCTGGAAGGACCTGACCGACAACGTCAACCAGATGGCCAACAACCTGACCGGGCAGGTGCGGAACATCGCCCTGGTCATCACCGCGGTGGCCCGCGGCGACCTCTCGCAGAAGATCGACGTGGACGCCCGGGGCGAGATCCTGGGGCTCAAGACCAGCATCAACACGATGGTCGACCAGCTCGGCGCCTTCGCCGACGAGGTCACCCGGGTCGCCCGCGAGGTGGGTACCGACGGCCGGCTCGGCGGCCAGGCCCGGGTCCCCGGGGTGGACGGCACCTGGCAGGACCTCACCGAGTCGGTGAACGAGCTCGCCAACAACCTGACCCGCCAGGTGCGGGCGATCGCCCAGGTGGCCACCGCCGTGACCAGGGGCGACCTGAGCCTGAAGGTCGACGTCGACGCGTCCGGCGAGATCGAGGAGCTCAAGGACAACATCAACCAGATGATCGCCAACCTGCGCGACACCACCCGCACCAACCAGGAGCAGGACTGGCTCAAGACCAACCTCGCCCGGATCTCCGGCCTGCTGCAGGGCCGCCGGGACCTGGAGGCCGTGGCATCGCTGATCATGAACGAGTTGACCCCGGTGGTCTCCGCCCAGCACGGCGCCTTCTTCCTCGCCCAGCCGGCCGGGCGCACCGCCGAACTGATCACCGAGGACGACGACGAGAACGACACCGTGCTGCGCCTGATCGGCAGTTACGGCTACCAGCGCCGGGCGATGCCGACCACCTTCCGGCCCGGTGAGGGGCTGGTCGGCCAGGTGGCGGTGGAGAAGCGCTCGATCATCCTCAAGGAGACCCCGCCCGGCTACCTGAAGATCGCCTCCGGCCTCGGCGAGGCCAGCCCGGCCCATGTGGTGGTGCTCCCGGTGATGTTCGAGGGCCGGCTGCTCGGTGTGATCGAGCTGGCCACCTTCAGCTCCTTCACCACCGTCGCGCTGGACTTCCTCAACCAGATCGCCGACCTGATCGGCGTCACCGTCAACACCATCAGCGTCAACACCAAGACCGAGGGCCTGCTGCTGGAGTCCCAGCGGCTCACCGCCGAACTCTCGATGCGCTCCGCCGAGTTGGAAGCCCGCCAGGAGGAGCTGGAGCGCACCAACGAGGAGTTGCAGGAGAAGGCCGAGCAACTCGCCCAGCAGAACCGCGACATCGAGATCAAGAACGGCGAGATCGAGGAGGCCAGGCAGGTCCTGGAGGAGCGCGCCGAACAGCTCGCGCTCGCCTCGCGCTACAAGAGCGAGTTCCTCGCCAACATGTCGCACGAGCTGCGCACCCCGCTCAACTCGCTGCTGATCCTGGCCAAGCTGCTCTCCGACAACAACGAGGGCAACCTCTCCAGCAAGCAGGTCGAGTTCGCCGAGACCATCCACGGCGCGGGCTCCGACCTGCTCCAGCTGATCAATGACATCCTCGACCTCTCCAAGGTCGAGGCGGGCAAGATGGACGTCCGCCCGGCCAAGATCGCGCTGGTCCAGCTGGTCGACTACGTCGAGGCCGCCTTCCGCCCGCTCACCGTGGGCAAGAGCCTGGACTTCGCGGTGGTGGTCTCCCCGGACCTCCCGGTCACCCTGCACACCGACGAGCAGCGGCTCCAGCAGGTGCTGCGCAACCTGCTCTCCAACGCCTTCAAGTTCACCGAGTCCGGCGCGGTCGAACTGCGGATCCGCCGGGCGGGCGGCGCCCCGCAGCACATCCGGGAGCAGCTGCTGGAGAGCGGGTCGATCACCGACCCCGACGAGCCGCTGATCGCCTTCTCGGTCTCCGACACCGGTATCGGCATCCCGGACAACAAGCTGCGGGAGATCTTCGAGGCATTCAAGCAGGCCGACGGCGGCACCAGCCGCAAGTACGGCGGCACCGGCCTCGGACTCTCCATCAGCCGGGAGATCGCCAGGCTGCTCGGCGGTGAGATCCACGCCGAGAGCGAGCTGGGACAGGGCTCGACCTTCACCCTCTACATGCCGCTGCGCAGCGAGGCCCCCGGCTCGGCGGTCACACTGGAGCGCCTGCCGTCGCCGCAGGTCAGGGCCAGCATCGCGGTGACCCCGGCCGGGACTCCGGTGCCGGTGGGCGAGAACCCGGCGGAGCACTGGGCACAGGAGGTGCGCGAGCTGGCGCAGGAGCGCCGCCGGGGCGAGGCCGAGCGGCGGCGGGCGGCCGAGGAGCAGGCCGGCGGCCTCGGCGGAGAGCCGGTCGCGCGGCAGAACGGCGTAGAGCAGTTCCAGGGCCGCTTCGACGGCCAGCGGGTCCTGATCGTGGACGACGACGTCCGGAACGTCTTCGCGCTGACCAGCGTGCTGGAGCAGTACGGGCTGACGGTGCTGTACGCCGAGAACGGGCGGGCCGGCCTGGAGGTGCTGGAGCAGCACGAGGACGTGGCGCTGGTCCTGATGGACATCATGATGCCGGAGATGGACGGCTACGCGACCACCGAGGCGATCCGCCGGATGCCCCAGTTCTCCGGCCTGCCGATCATCGCGCTGACCGCCAAGGCGATGAAGGGGGACAAGGAGAAGAGCCTGGAGGCCGGGGCCAACGACCACGTCACCAAGCCGGTCGAGACCGATCACCTGTTGGCGGTCATGCGCCAGTGGCTGACCGGCAAGTAGTCGCCAACGGCGCTGGCAATCCGGAACGCGCGCCGGGCGCGTCTGACCATGCGTGTGAGGGAAGGGCGCGGCGCAGCGCTCCCGGAGGCGAGTGGAACCGAAAAATATGGGGAATCCGGGTTTCCGGCTGGGCTGGCGGGCCGAGCCGGGAACCGGGTAAGGTCACCCATCGTTGCGAACGGTGACCGGATGGTGACAAGGCGCGGTCTCGGGTCGGTCGCGGTTCGGAGTGTCTCCACGAAGTCTGCGGGCCGCATTTGCGCACAGCGATGTGGCGGGCGAGGGGGTGCGGCTAGCATGACCGGGGCAGTGGTGGGCGGCACGCGGGTGCCTTCCCTCGGAAAACAACCGGCAGGAGGGCGGGTCCTGGTGCAGAAGGCGAAGATCCTCCTGGTCGACGACCGGCCGGAGAACCTGCTCGCGCTGGAGGCGATCCTCTCCGCGCTGGACCAGACCCTGGTGCGCGCCGCGTCCGGCGAGGAGGCGCTGAAGGCGCTGCTCACCGACGACTTCGCGGTGATCCTGCTGGACGTGCAGATGCCCGGGATGGACGGCTTCGAGACGGCCGCCCACATCAAGCGCCGGGAGCGGACCAGGGACATCCCGATCATCTTCCTGACCGCGATCAACCACGGCCCGCACCACACCTTCCGGGGCTACGCGGCCGGTGCGGTGGACTACATCTCCAAGCCCTTCGACCCGTGGGTGCTGCGCGCCAAGGTCTCCGTCTTCGTGGATCTCTACACCAAGAACTGCCAGCTCAAGGAGCAGGCGGCGTTGCTGCGGCTGCAGTTGGAGGCGGAGGAGCAGCCGGCGATCGGCAGTGTGCTGCTCGGCGAGCTGTCCGCCCGGCTGGCCTCGGTGGAGGAGCAGGCGGAGGCGCTCACCAAGCAGCTGGCGGGGTCCAGCGAGGCGGGCGCGGCAGTCACGGCCGCGCATCTGGAGCGCAAGCTCTCCAGTCTGCGCCAGGCGCTCGAAGCCTTGCGACCGGGCGCGAACTGAGCTTCGCGCGCCCCGCGTGCGCCCCTCAAAGACGACAGTGGAGCGTGACCTCTCGGAGCCTGGCGAGTCGGCGCGCCGGCCGGGGCTGGTGCCCGGCCGGCTGTCACCGGATCCTCGCCTGACGGGGCGTCGGCGACACGTGGCGATCGGTCACATGTGCACCATGAGCGGCCCCCGGTAGGCTGCTGACTCATGGCCACACGTACGCCCGGCAGTGCCGCACGCAACTCGAAACCCGGGCCGGCCAAGCAGGCCTCCACCGCCAAGCCCGCCGCGAAGAAGGCTGTTGCGAAGAAGCCCACCGCCGCCAAGCCGGCGGCCAAGCGCGCCCCCGCGAAGCGGACCGCGGCCAAGCCCGCCGCCAGGGTCGCGGCATCGCCGCCGCCGCGGCCGATACTCTTCCGGGCCGTCCGGGCGGTCTGGCTGGGAATGGCGCACAGCATCGGCGCGGTCTTCCGGGGCTTCGGCGACGGCGCCAGGAACCTCCACCCCGACCACCGCAAGGACGGGATGGCGCTGCTACTGCTCGCGCTGTCCCTGGTCACGGCGGTGGGTACCTGGTTCAGCCCGCAGGGCTGGCTGGGCGAGGCGGCCACCGACGTGGTGTCGGGGCTGTTCGGCCGACTCGATGTACTGATGCCCCTGCTGCTCGCAGTCCTGGCGGTCCGTCTGATGCGCCACCCGGGGGTGCCGGAGGCCAACGGCCGGGTCGCGATCGGGCTGAGTGCGCTGATCGTGGGCGTCCTCGGCCTGGTGCACATCGGCTGCGGCGCACCCGGGATGTCCTCCGGTGCGACCCGGATACGGCTGGCCGGGGGCATCCTCGGCTGGGCGGTGTCGACGCCGATGATGGCCGCCGCCGGACCGCCGCTCGCGGTGCCGCTGCTGTTGCTGCTCGCCTTCTTCGGCCTGCTGGTGGTCACCGCCACCCCCGTCAACCGGATCCCCGAGCGGCTGCGCCTGTTCGGGGAGCGCCTGGGCATCGTCGAGTCGCCGTACGCCGAGTACGACCAGGAGTACGGGCACGAGTACTCCACCGAGCCGCCCGAGGACGCGGACCCGGACGCGCTGCCGTTCACCGTCGGGAACGAGGACGCCCCCGAGGACGAGGTGGCGGCCCGGCGGCGGCGCCGGCGCAAGAAGGCGGACGAGGCCGAACAGGCGGCCGCCGACGACGCGTTCACTCCGGACCCGTACGCGACCCGGGACATCGCTGCGGGGGTCGCCGCCGAGTTGGGCAGCGCCCTGGCGCACGGGGTGCCCGCCTCGCCCGCGGTGGCCGGAATCATGCACCAGGTCCAGGACCGCACCGCTCCGCCGGAGGAGCCCGCGGTCCCGGCCGCCCGCACCGCCGACCGGGTCGACCTGTCCAAGCACGGGGCGGACCCGGTCCGGATGGAACAGCTCCAACTGCCCGGCGGCGGCGCGTACCAGCTGCCACCGCCGGACCTGCTGGAGCACGGCGCGCCCGCCAAGGCCCGCAGCGCCCTCAACGACGAGGTGGTGGCCCAGCTCAGCGGCGTCTTCGCGGAGTTCAAGGTGGACGCCAGGGTGACCGGCTTCACCCGCGGCCCGACGGTGACCCGCTACGAGGTCGAGCTCGGCCCCGCCGTGAAGGTCGAGCGGATCACCGCGCTGGCCAAGAACATCGCCTACGCGGTGGCCAGTCCGGACGTGCGGATCATCAGCCCGATCCCCGGCAAGTCGGCGGTCGGGGTGGAGATCCCCAACCGGGACCGGGAGATGGTCAACCTCGGCGACCTGCTGCGCTCGCGCAGCGCCGTCGAGGACCCGCACCCGATGGTGGTCGGGATGGGCAAGGACGTCGAGGGTCAGACCGTGACGGCCAACCTCGCCAAGATGCCGCACATCCTGGTGGCCGGTGCGACCGGTGCGGGCAAGTCCTCCTGCATCAACTGCCTGATCACCTCCGTGCTGGTCCGCGCCACCCCGGACGAGGTCAAGATGGTGCTGGTCGACCCCAAGCGGGTCGAGCTGACGGCGTACGAGGGCATCCCGCACCTGATCACGCCGATCATCACCAACCCCAAGAAGGCCGCCGAGGCCCTCCAGTGGGTGGTGCGCGAGATGGACCAGCGCTACGACGATCTGGCGGCCTTCGGCTTCCGGCACGTGGACGACTTCAACGCGGCGATCCGGGCGGGCAAGGTCACCCCGCCGCTGGGCAGTGAGCGCGAGCTGAAGCCGTACCCGTACCTGCTGGTGATCGTGGACGAGCTGGCCGACCTGATGATGGTCGCCCCGCGCGACGTCGAGGACTCGGTGGTCCGGATCACCCAGCTGGCCCGGGCGGCCGGAATCCACCTGGTGCTGGCCACCCAGCGGCCCTCGGTGGACGTGGTCACCGGTCTGATCAAGGCCAACGTCCCGAGCCGGCTGGCCTTCGCCACCTCGGCGATGGCCGACTCCCGGGTCATCCTGGACCAGCCGGGCGCCGAGAAGCTGATCGGCAAGGGCGACGCGCTCTTCCTGCCGATGGGCGCCGGAAAGCCGGTCCGGATGCAGGGGGCCTTCGTCACCGAGGCCGAGATCGCCAAGGTGGTCCAGCACTGCAAGGACCAGCTGGCCGCGACCTACCGGGACGACGTCATGGTCGGCGGCGGGTCGAAGAAGGAGATCGACGAGGAGATCGGCGACGATCTGGAGCTGCTGATCCAGGCCGTCGAGCTGGTGGTCTCCACCCAGTTCGGCTCGACCTCGATGCTCCAGCGCAAGCTGCGGGTCGGCTTCGCCAAGGCCGGGCGGTTGATGGACCTCATGGAGTCGCGCGACATCGTCGGGCCGAGCGAGGGTTCCAAGGCCCGCGACGTGCTCGTCAAACCGGACGAACTGGACGCCGTCCTGCTCACCATCCGCGGCTGACGGCAGCGGGGCCTCACTCGTTCGGAGGAAGCGGGTGAGGCCCGGTAGACGTGGAACCACCGACTCGGCCCGGGACGTCCACCGGGAAGGGGAGCCGGTGTGCCCGCCCGGTTGACCGCGGGTCAGCGCCCACCAGCAACAGGGGGCGCGTCGGGGTCCGCTCCGCTTGAGAAAGGCTCCGCCCCCGCCCCTAAACTGTCTTCTCAGCAGATGGCCAACGTCGAAAGGCGCTCTCCAGTGACCATCGGCAAGTCCCTCCGCCGCGCCAGTCGCCGGTCCTCCGCCACCCCCTCGGGGGCCGTTCCGGAGCAGCTGCCGTCCGCCGGGCCCGCCGCCGAAGCGGGGAGCATCGGCCGGGTACTCGCTGCGGCCCGGCTGGCCGCCGGGATGACGGTCGATCAGGTGAGTTCCGGTACCCGGGTCCGGGTGCCGATCGTGCGCGCCATCGAGGACGACGACTTCAGCCGCTGCGGCGGAGACTTCTACGCCCGCGGCCACATCAGGTCGATCGCCCGGGCGGTCGGTGTCGACGCCGAGCCGCTGGTCGCCAGGTACGACGCCGCGCACGGCGGACCGCCGGGGCTGCAGCGCCCGCGCCAGCTGCTGGACACCGGGCCGATCAAGGTCGCCGACCACCGGCGCCCGAACTGGACGGCCGCGATGACGGTTGCGATCGTCGTGGTGGTCGCGCTGATCGGCTTCAACCTGTTCGCCGGCAAGCCGAGCCGTTCCACGGCCGGCTCGGCCGACACCCCGCGGTCCGCCGCCGCCTCGACCGCGCCACGGTCCGGCCGGCCGTCCGCCACCACGGGGAGCGCCGCGTCGAGCGCCGCGGCATCGAGCCCTGGCGCGATCGCTGCCGCCCCGGCCGACAAGGTCACCGTCAAACTGGTCGCGGAGAAGGACACCAGCTGGGTTTCGGCCACCGACAGCAACGGTAAGTCGCTCTTCCAGAACAACCTGGACCAGGGCACCGACCAGACCTTCACCGACCCCAAGCAGATCAAGCTGGTGATCGGCAACGCGGCCGCCGTACACGTGTACGTCAACGGCAAGGACCTCGGCCCGGCGGGCGCCGACGGCCAGGTGGTGCACCTCACGTACACCCCGGGAGACCCGCAGACGGGCTGAGCGGACCCGTACATTCCGGGCGCGCGGCCTCCGGGGCGAACGGCACCGGAAGTCGCGCGTTAATCTTGGCCCTATGCCTGAACGCCGTACAGTCGCCCTTGTCACGCTCGGATGCGCCCGCAACGAGGTGGACTCCGAGGAACTCGCCGGGCGACTGGAGGCCGACGGCTGGCAGCTCGTCGACGACGCCTCCGAAGCCGACGTCGCCGTCGTCAACACCTGCGGGTTCGTCGAGGCTGCCAAGAAGGACTCCGTGGACGCCCTGCTGGAGGCCAACGACCTCAAAAACCACGGTCGTACCCAGGCCGTCGTCGCGGTCGGCTGCATGGCCGAGCGATACGGCAAGGAGCTCGCCGACGCGCTGCCCGAGGCGGACGGCGTGCTGGGCTTCGACGACTACGCCGACATCTCCGACCGCCTGCAGACCATCCTCTCCGGCGGCCACCACGCCCCCCACATCCCGCGCGACCGCCGCAAGCTGCTCCCGCTGACCCCGGTCGAGCGCCAGGCGGCCGCCGCGGAGGTCGCGCTGCCGGGCCACGGCGCCCCCGAGGACCTCCCGGAGGGCGTCGCCCCCGCCTCCGGCCCGCGCACGCTGCGCAAGCGGCTGGACGACAGCCCGGTGGCCTCGATCAAGCTGGCCTCCGGCTGCGACCGCCGCTGCTCGTTCTGCGCCATCCCCGCCTTCCGCGGCTCCTTCATCTCCCGCCGCCCCTCCGACGTGCTGAACGAGGCCGCCTGGCTGGCCGGGCAGGGGGTGCGCGAGGTGGTACTGGTCAGCGAGAACAACACCTCGTACGGCAAGGACCTGGGCGACATCCGCCTGCTGGAGACGCTGCTGACCGAGATCGCCGCCATCGAGGGCATCGAGCGGGTCCGGGTCAGCTACCTGCAGCCCGCCGAGATGCGGCCCGGCCTGATCGACGCGATGACCTCGACCTCCGGCGTCGTCCCGTACTTCGACCTTTCCTTCCAGCACTCCGCCCCGGCGGTGCTGCGCCGGATGCGCCGCTTCGGGAACACCGACCAGTTCCTGGAGCTGCTGAAGACCATCAGGGACAAGGCCCCGCAGGCCGGCGCCCGCTCCAACTTCATCGTCGGCTTCCCCGGTGAGACCGAGGAGGACTTCGCCGAGCTGGAACGCTTCATCACGCACGCCGGGCTGGACGCGATCGGCGTCTTCGGCTACTCCGACGAGGACGGCACCGAGGCGGCGACCTACGACGGCAAGCTGCCCGAGGACGTGATCGCCGAGCGGCTGGCCAAGCTGTCCCGGCTCGCCGAGGAGATGACCGCGCAGCGCGCCGAGCAGCGGATCGGCACCGAGGTCACGGTGCTGGTCGAGTCGGTCGAGGACGGCGTGGTCGAGGGCCGGGCGGCCCACCAGGCTCCCGAGACGGACGGCCTGACCACCCTGCTGGGCGCCGAGCACGCCAAGGTCGGCGAGTTCCACCGCGCCGTCGTGGTTGGCACCGAGGGCGTCGACCTCGTCGCGGAGCTGATTCCGGCCAACACGGCCAGTGCGGACAGCGCGGACAACGCCGGGGCCGAGGCATGACCCAGGGGCCGGGCGCCCCAGCAGCGCCGCACCCGGGCCGCCCGGGGGCGGCGCTGCCGCCGCAGCCGGGCCTCTGGAACATCGCCAACGTCCTGACGATGGTCCGGCTGCTGCTGGTGCCGGTGTTCGTGGCGCTGCTCTTCGCGGCCGGCGGCCATGATCCCAAGTGGCGCTCGGTCGCCTGGGCCTCGTTCGCCATCGCGATGATCACCGACCTGTTCGACGGGGAACTGGCCCGCCGCAAGGGCCTGGTGACCGACTTCGGGAAGATCGCCGACCCGATCGCCGACAAGGCGATCATGGGCTCCGCGCTGGTCGGCCTCTCCGTCCTCGGCGACCTCGCCTGGTGGATCACCGTGGTCATCCTGGCCCGCGAGCTCGGCATCACCCTGCTGCGCTTCTGGGTGATCCGCTACGGCGTCATCCCGGCCAGCCGGGGCGGCAAGCTGAAGACCCTCACCCAGGGCATCGCGGTCGGCATGTACGTGCTGGTGCTCACCGGCTGGCTGGCCACCGGGCGGGCCGTGCTGATGGGCCTCGCCGTGGCGCTCACCGTCGGTACCGGGCTGGACTACATCGGACAGGCGATCCGGCTGCGCCGTGCCGGCATGGCCAAGGAGCGGGCCGAGCAGTGAACGACACCACCCCGGCGGACCGCGCGGCGGCACCGGACCACGGACTGGCCGAGCAGGTGCATGCCGCACTGCGCGGGCGCGGTGCCACACTGGCCGTCGCGGAGTCGCTGACCGGTGGCCTGCTGGCGGCGGCCCTGGTGGACGTCCCCGGCGCCTCCAGGACCTTCCGCGGCTCGGTCACCGCTTACGCCACCGACCTGAAGGCGTCCGTGCTCGGGGTGGACGAGGGCCTGCTGGCCGTCCACGGCCCGGTGCACCCCGTGGTGGCCCGGCAGATGGCCGACGGCGTCCGCAGACTGCTGGGCGCCACCTACGGACTGGCCACCACCGGAGTGGCCGGACCCGAGCCGCAGGACGGCCGGGAGGTCGGTACGGTACACGTGGCGCTGGCCGGGCCGGAGGGAACCTTCGTCGTCTCGCCCCGGCTGTCGGGAGCACGTGACAGAATCCGTGCCACTGCGGTGACCGCCGCGCTGGAGTTGCTCAGCGACCACATAGCGGCCGAATCCCCGTCGCGCTGAGATTGCCGGCAGTTTTCCTGAACCGGTACTGAACTGGCTGTCAGGGCTGGAGGATCGTGTTACACCAGATGGCCTGGTTGGGCAGAAACCAGGTAGCCGGGAAGTCGCGTGGCCTCGGCTGCGGGTCCAGAGCGGGCGCGTGGACGGTCCGGCCGGGGAACAAACAGGGGAGGGGACAGCCTTGCAGCCCACAGTGAACACGACCAGGGTCCCCGCACGCGATGCGGACAAGGCGGTACGGTGGGGGCGTGACATCTCGATCCGCAGTCCGAGGAGGGAGGCACCGATGATCCTGCTCCGTCGCCTACTGGGCGATGTGCTGCGTCGGCAGCGCCAGCGCCAGGGCCGCACACTCCGCGAGGTGTCGGCGGCCGCCAGGGTTTCGCTCGGGTACCTCTCCGAGGTCGAGCGGGGGCAGAAGGAGGCGTCCTCCGAACTGCTCTCCGCCATCTGCGACGCGCTTGATGTCCGGATGTCCGAGGTCATGCGCGAGGTCAGCGACGAGCTGTCGCTCGCCGAACTTGCGGCAATGGCCACCCTCTCGGATGGTGAACTGCTGAGGCCGGTACTCGAACCGGTTCCGCTGCCCGCTCCCGGCGTCGACCGGATGAGCGGTATCTCGCCCAAGGCTGCGGCCGTGGACGTGGTGGCGGCCTGACCGGACCTCGCCCTCCCCGCGTCAAGCGGGGGACGAGTGAAGGAGGCCGGCGATGCGGATGGTCCGGGCGGCCTGTGCCGCCGCACGACGATTCGTTCCCGCCCCTGGGCGAATAGAACTCGACCGGTGTTGGGGCCTGGCCGTGCCATCGACCGCGGCGGGCTTGGCAGTCCTGTCGGCCCACGGGCTGCCGAGCGGTGATGCGGTGCTCGGGGCACTGGCGCTGGGCGGGTGGGGCATCGGACTCGTACCGGTGCACAGCAACCGCCGTCCGCTGACCGGGTCACAACACCGTACGGGTGAACCGCCCGAGGCGGAACCGGCGCCGCCGTTCGACGGCTAGCGCGTCCGGTTCCCAGGGGAAGCCAGGACCGCTCAGGACCGCAGACGCAGGCCGCGCGGGGTGGGGTGGAAGCCGGTCTGCTCCAGGAGGCGGCCCAGGTCGGAGGTGAGCGCCGGCTCGCCGTTGGCACGCTCGATGGTGACGCTGCCGCCCAGGGCGCCCTGCCGGACCGCATCGGCCAGCGCCTCGACCGCCGCCGGCAGCGGCTGCCAGGCCAGCAGGGACTTCCCGCCGCGCTCGACGTACAGCACCAGCTCGCCGTCTATCAGCACCACCAGGGCACCCGCCTTGCGGCCGGGGCGGTGTGCGGCGGCGGTCGCCTTGCCACCCGACGGGGTCGGCGGCTCCGGCCAGGGCAGTGCGGCGCCGTAGGCGTTGGCCGGATCGGCCGCCGCCAGCACCAGGACCTGGGGCGGCTCGACTCCGGTGCCGCTGCCCGGCCACCCGGTGGCGGCGGCCCGCTCCAGCCGGCCGTTGACCGAGCGCAGCCGGTCGGCCGCGCCGTCCATGGCGAACTGGGCGCCGCCGAGGCCCTCCACGAAGTAGCCCCGCCGGGCCCGGCCGCGCTCCTCGAAGGCGGCGAGCACCCGGTACACCCCCGCGAAGCCGCCCGGAACGCGCTCGGCGGCGACCGTGCCCCGGGTGAGCACACCGTGCCGGTCGAGCAGGCTCTGGGCCTGTGCGGCGGCCCGGACCGTAGCGTCCTCGGTGAACACGGGCAGCAGCGACCAGCGCCCGGCCGCCGTCGGCGGGCCGGAGCGCAGTGCGCTCGTCGGGCGGCCGAAGCCGCGCCCGGCCCCGCCGTAGCGGCCGCGTGGGGTGGCGCGGGGCGTGCGGTGCGCGGTGGCGCCGGCGGTGCGGCCGGAGCCGAGCAGGGCCCGCAACGGGGCCAGGGTGTCGTTGGTGACGTACCCGGCCCAGACCAAGTCCCAGAGGGCTTCGGTGAGTTCCGCGGCGGGTGTGTCCGGCACCCGGTCGGCGAGCTGGCGGAAGAACAGGCCGTATCCGCCGGCCAGGGCGTCCAGCAGGGCGGTGTGCACGGGTGTCAGCGCGGGCGGCACCGGCTCGGGGCGGAGCAGGTGGGCGGACTCTGGCAGATGCAGGCTGATCCAGCCGTCCTTGCCGGCCAGCGCGCCCGCGCCGGACCAGCCGACCTCACCGGCCGCCATCAGCTCGTCCAGCATTCCCGGGGTGTAGCCGGACAGCCGGGCCGGCAGGATCAGCTTCTCCACGGCGGAGGCGGGCAGCGCGGAGCCCTGGAGCTGTTCGACCACGCGCAGCAGGCCGTCGAGACCGCGCAGCCGGTGGCCGGCCAGGTGCTGCCACTGGGGCAGGAAGGCGGCCAGCGTGCGCGGCGGGACCGGCTCGACCTCCTGGCGCAGCGCGGCCAGCGAGCGGC
Organism: Kitasatospora cystarginea; assembly: GCF_039533515.1. Lineage (NCBI taxonomy): Bacteria > Bacillati > Actinomycetota > Actinomycetes > Kitasatosporales > Streptomycetaceae > Kitasatospora > Kitasatospora cystarginea. The sequence continues at coordinate 19,919 of NZ_BAAATR010000023.1, forward strand.
GGCGCAGCCTGCGCAGCACCTCGCTGTCGCACCACTCGGCGGTGGCGGTGTGGCCCTCACGGGGGGCGGCGTGAAGCGCCTCCCAGGACGGGTGGTGGGGGGCGACGGGCGGGCGGAACTCGCCCTGGACCAGGCGGCCGGCGGCAGTGAGCCGGTGCAGGGCGCCGGTGACCACGGCCGCGCCCAGGCCGAACCGTGAGGCAGCCTCAGCCGCCGTGAACGGCCCATGGGTACGGGCGTACCGCGCGAGCAGATCGCCCAGCGGGTCCTTCACCGGCTCGGTGAAGGCCTCCGGAACGCCGACCGGCAGCGGGGTGCCGAGGGCGTCGCGGAGCCGTCCGGCGTCCTCGACCGCCGCCCAGCGCGGTTCGCCGCCGATCCGGACCCGGATGGCGCGGCGGGCGGCCTCCAGCTCCAGTGCCCAGATCGGCTCGGCGCCGCGTGCCGTCAACTCGGCCTCACTGAGCGGGCCGAGCAGGCGGAGCGCGTCGGCGACGCCCTCCATGTCCTTGATCCGCCGGTCGGGGGTGAGGCGTTGGAGCTCGGCCTCCAACTCGGCGAGCACGTCCGGGTCCAGCAGTTCACGGAGCTCGGCCTGGCCGAGCAGCTCGGACAGCAGCCGGGAGTCCAGCGAGAGGGCGGCGGCGCGGCGCTCGGCGAGCGGGGAGTCGCCCTCGTACAGGAACTGGGCGACGTAGCCGAAGAGCAGGGAGCGGGCGAAGGGGGAGGGTTCAGGGGTGGTGACCTCCACCAGGCGTACGGCGCGCGACTCCAGATCGCGCATCAACTCGACCAGACCCGGGACGTCGAACACGTCCTGGAGACATTCGCGGACGGCCTCCAGCACGATCGGGAAGGAGCCGTACTCGGCAGCCACCTCAAGGAGTTGGGAGGCGCGCTGTCGCTGCTGCCACAGGGGCGTGCGCTTGCCGGGGCTGCGCCGGGGGAGCAGTAGCGCGCGCCCGGCGCACTCGCGGAAGCGCGAGGCGAACAGTGCGGAGCCGCCGACCTGGTCGGTGACCAGCTGTTCGATCTCCTCGGCCTCGAAGAGCGCGGCGTCGGCGCCGACCGGAGCCTCGTCCGAAACGGGCCCCTCGGACGGGAAGTCGAGCAGGTCGGCGTCCGGCAGGCGGAGCACGATGCCGTCGTCGGCGTGCATCACCTGCGGGTCCAGGCCGTGCTTCTCGCGCAGGCGGGCACCGAGGGCCAGCGCCCAGGGAGCGTGCACCTGAGCGCCGAAGGGGGAGTGGATGACGATCCGCCAGTCGCCGAGCTCGTCGCGGAATCGCTCGACCACGATGGTGCGGTCGTCCGGCAGGTGGCCGCAGGCGGCGCGCTGCTCGGCAAGGTAGGTGAGCAGATTGCCGGCCGCCCAGTCGTCGAGACCGGCCGCCTTGAGGCGGGTGGTGGCCTCCTCGGGTGTCAGCGAGCCCAGCTCGCGGACGAACGCGCCTACCGCGCGGCCGAGTTCGAGCGGACGACCGAGGGCGTCGCCCTTCCAGAACGGGAGCCGCCCGGGGATGCCGGGGGCCGGAGTGACCAGCACCTTGTCGTGGGTGATCTCCTCGATCCGCCAGGAGGTGGTGCCCAGGGTGAAGACATCGCCGACCCGGGATTCGTACACCATCTCCTCGTCCAGCTCGCCCACCCGTCGCCCGCCGCCACCCTTCTTCGGGTCGGTGCCGGCGATGAAGACGCCGAACAGGCCGCGGTCGGGGATGGTGCCGCCGGAGGTGACGGCGAGGCGCTGGGCACCGGGTCGGCCGGTGACCGTGCCGGCGACCCGGTCCCACACCAGACGGGGCCGCAACTCGGCGAAGGCGTCGGAGGGATAGCGGCCGGCGAGCATGTCCAGCACGCCGTCGAAGGCGGACTGCGGCAGGGTGGCGAAGGGCGCGGCCCGGCGGACCAGGGCGAGCAACTCGTCCACGTCCCAGGTGTCCAGGGCGGTGATGGCGACCAACTGCTGCGCCAGCACGTCCAGTGGGTTGCGCGGGATGCGCAGCGCCTCGATCCGCCCGGCGCGCATCCGCTCCGTCACCACCGCCGACTGCACCAAGTCGCCCCGGTACTTGGGGAAGACCACGCCGGTGGAGACGGCCCCGACCTGGTGGCCCGCCCGGCCGACCCGCTGCAGGCCGGAGGCGACCGAAGGCGGTGACTCGACCTGGACCACCAGCTCCACCGCGCCCATGTCGATGCCCAGCTCCAGGCTGGAGGTGGCCACCACCGCCGGCAGTCGACCGGCCTTCAGCTCCTCCTCGACCAGGGCGCGCTGCTCCTTGGAGACCGAGCCGTGGTGCGCCCTGGCCAGTACCGGGGGCGCGCCCTTGGCGACACCGGACTCGCCCATCAGCTGCGCCGGGGCGTGCGATTCGGTTGGCGCCCCGGCGCGGCCCCGCGAATCGGACTCGGTGCCGGCGGCGCGCTCGACGGCGATCTCGTTCAGCCGGTTGCAGAGCCGCTCGGCGAGGCGGCGCGAGTTGGCGAAGACGATGGTCGAGCGGTGGGCCTGGACCAGGTCGACGATCCGCTCCTCGACATGCGGCCAGATCGAGCTCTGCCGGGCCGGGTCGCCGTCCGCGCCGGCGGGCAGCTCGTCCAGATCGGCGACCGGAACGACCACCGAGAGGTCGAACCGCTTGGCGGCGGGCGGCTGGACGATCGCGGCGCCGCGCTGCGGGCTGAGGAACCTGGCCACCTCCTCGACCGGCCTGACGGTGGCGGAGAGGCCGATCCGGCGGGCCGGGCGCTCCAGCAGTTCGTCCAGCCGCTCCAGGCTGAGGGCGAGGTGGGCGCCGCGCTTGGTGCCGGCGACGGCGTGCACCTCGTCCAGGATCACGGTGTCGATGCCGCGCAGCGCCTCCCGGGAAGCGGAGGTGAGCAGCAGGAACAGCGACTCCGGGGTGGTGATCAGGATGTCCGGCGGATGGCTCGCGAACCGGCGGCGGTCGGCGGCGGGGGTGTCGCCGGAGCGGATGGCCACCTGGACCTCCGGCTCCGGCAGGCCCAGCCGGACCGCGGCCTGGTGCAGCCCCGTGAGCGGCGCGCGGAGGTTGCGCTCGACGTCCACCGCGAGGGCCTTGAGCGGCGAGATGTAGAGGACCCGGCAGCGGCGCTTGGGGTCGGCGGGCGGCGGGGCGCTGCTGAGCCGGTCGAGCGCGGAGAGGAAGGCCGCCAGCGTCTTCCCGGAACCGGTGGGGGCGACCACCAGGACGTCCGTCTCCCGCCGGATGGCCGCCCAGGCCTCGGACTGGGCGGTGGTGGGTGCGGTGAAGGCACCCGTGAACCAGGCCCTGGTCGCGGGGGCGAACCCCGCGAGCGGGTCGGGAGCCGAGTCCTCTCCGGTGCGTCGCGCCATGCCCCAATGGTGCAGCCCGGCACTGACAACCGGAGCGGCCCCGCCGGTGCGGGCCGCCGGAGCCGCGGTACGGGCCGTCGGCGGTGCTGCCGGGGGCGGAGCCGGGCGACCGTCTGACCTAGTCCAACGGGTCAATTGGGATAAACCGCTCATATTGTGATGATTCAGTCCGGTGATCGCTGGAGCCGAGGAGCGGAGGCGGCGCGATGGAACGGGTCGGTCCGGCCTGTGGCAAGCCCGCGAAGCGCTCCGGCGGCCCGGCACGCGTCCTGCTGGCCATGCTGCTGACCGCCCTGCTGCTCGGCGCCGTCCCCTACATCTCCGGGCCCGGCCGCTCCTACCTCAGCTACCTGGTGCTCGCCGACCGGCAGGACGCCGGGGGAGCCACCCGGGCCGCCGGGCTCACCCGGGCGGCGGGCGGGCAGGTGGTCCAGGAGTACCCGCAGATCGGCGTGGTGCTCGCGTACGCCGACGACGGGTTCGCCGGACGGCTCCGCGGGCAGCCCGGGGTGGCGGCGGTCGGGGCGACCAGGACGGAGGCGGTGCCCGGTCCGCCGGGCTCGTTGGCCGGCATCGGCGACTTCCAGCGCGGCGACGCACTGGGCCCGGGGGCGCGGGCGACCGGGCAGCTCCGCGGCGGGCCGGCCGCGCGGTTCCCCGAGCCAGGGGACGGTTGCCGTGACCGGGCCGGGTGCGACGGCCTCACGCCGGGACCCGCGTCCGACGGCACCATGGGGTCCGCCGAGGCCGCCGTGCCCGACCCGCGGGAGGCCGCCGAGTGGAACCTCGCCATGATCGGTGCGGTCGAGGGCCCCGAGAGCGCCACCACCCTGCTGCGCGGCCCGGCCCTCGACCGCGGCTCGGACCGGCCGCTGCCCTCCGCCCAGCAACTGCGCCGGGTGCTGGTGGCGGTGCTGGACTCGGGGGTCGACGACACCCACCCGGACCTGCGCAGCGCCGTGGACCCGCAGGCGTCGGCCTCCTGCGCCGACGGCCGCCCCGATCCCCGGTACGGCGCCTGGCGCCCGGACGAGGGCGTGACCGAGAGCGGCCACGGCACCCACGTCGCCGGGATCATCGGTGCGGCCCGGGACGGCAAGGGCGTCACCGGGGTCGCCCCGGGCGTCAGGATCGCCGCCGTCCGGCTGCTCGGGCCGCTCGGCCAGTACTACACCGAGAACATCGTCTGCGGCCTGCTCTGGGCGGCCGACCACGGGGCCAAAGCGATCAACGACAGCTACTTCGCCGACCCCTGGAAGTACAACTGCCCCGAGGACCCGGACCAGGCCGCGCTGATCACCGCGGTCGGCCGGGCCGTCGCGTACGCCCAGCGGCAGGGCGCCGTGGTGGTGGCATCCGCCGGCAACGACGGGCAGGACCTCGGCGCCGCCCGGGCCGACCAGCGCAGCCCGAACGACCGGACCTCCGGACCCGCGGAGGACCGGCGCCTGGGCACCGAGTGCATCCGCCTCCCCGGCGAGCTGCCCGGTGTGGTGGCGGTCGGCGCGGTGGACCGCAGCGGGATGCCGACCGGGTACTCCAACTACGGCCACGGCCGGATCACCCTGGCCGCACCGGGCGGCGATCCGGACGGCGGGGCGCTCGGCGGGATCGTCTCGGACTGGCCCGGCGGCCGGTACGCCGCGCTCGCCGGCACCTCGATGGCCGCCGCCCATGTGACCGGCGCGATCGCGGTGGCGGCCGCCGAGCACCCCGACTTCGGACCGGACCGGACCGTCGCGCTGCTCATCCTGGCGGCCGCGGCCAACTGCCCGCTCGGACAGGGCCGTTGCGCGGAGCGCGACTACTACGGCGCCGGGGTGCTCGCCCTGCCCAGGGGGTGAGGGCCGCAGCCGGCCCGGCGGCCGCGGCGGCGGACCGGGGAAAGGGCGTGCGGCCGGGTGGACGGTTCGGGCAGCATTGGCGGATGCACGTTCATCTGGAGACCGAGCGCCTGATCCTGCGCCGCTTCACCCCCGAGGACGTCGACCTCCTGATGGAACTCGACTCCGACCCGGAGGTGATGCGCTACCTGTCCGGAGGCCGGGCCACGCCCCGGGAGGAGGTCGAGGAGCGGATCCTGCCGCTGTACTTCTCCTACTACCGGCGCTTCCCGGCGCTCGGTTACTGGGCGGCGCTGGAGCGGGCCGGTGGCGGGTTCCTGGGCTGGTTCGAGTTCCGGCCGCCGGATCCGGACCGTCCGGACGAGGTCGAACTCGGCTACCGGCTGCGGCGCCCGGCCTGGGGCCGCGGCTACGCCACCGAAGGCGCGCGGGCGCTGATCCGCAAGGGATTCGGCGAACCCGGCGTGGAGCGGGTCTTCGCCCAGACCATGACGGTCAACCGGGGCTCCCGCCGAGTGATGGAGAAGGCCGGGCTGCGCTACGTGCGCACCTTCTTCGCCGACTGGCCCGAGGCGATCGACGGCTCCGAACACGGCGAGGTCGAGTACGCGCTGGAGCGGGCCGAGTGGCACCGGCTCCAGCCGGGTCCGCGCTGACGGAGGGGATACTGGGGCCATGAGGCTGACCGAGTTCTGGCGACGGATGTACGAGCACTTCGGCGAGGCGTACGCCGAGTCCTTCGCGAGCGACCACGTGATGAGCGAACTCGGCGGACGGACGGTCCGGCAGGCGCTGGAGGCCGGCTGGGAGGCCAAGGACGTCTGGCGGGTGGTCTGCGACAGCCAGGGGGTCTCGGCGCTGCTGCGCTGAGGCCACGGGCCGTCCGGTGCGGCGGAGTCCCGGCGCACCGGGGCGCAGGCCGGCCAGCACCGGCCGGCCATGGGTGAGACTGGGCTGGTGGTTAGTAGCGCAGAGCCCCAGAAGACCGACCGGACCGTCTCGGACCAAGACTCTCCGCCCGCCCGCCGCACCGCCCTGCGGGGTGAGGCGATGCCTCGTTGGCTACCCAGGGCGATGATGCTGGCGCTGCTCCTGGTGGGCGCGTTCAAGCTCGCCGACTGGGCGTTCCACCAGCTCATCGACCTCTTCGTGATGCTGCTGGTGGCCTTCTTCCTGTCACTGGCGATCGAACCGGCGGTGGACCGGATGGCCGCCCGCGGGGTGCGGCGCGGCCTCGGTACGTTCCTGGTCTTCATCGCCCTGGCGATCGCGGTCGCGGGCTTCCTCACCTCGCTCGGCACGCTGCTGGTGGACCAGGTGGCGAGGATCGCCGGCGATCTGCCCCACCTGGTCGACAACCTGATCGGCTGGATCAACCGGACGTTCCACCAGGACCTGTCGCCCGGGCAGCTCCAGCAGCGGGTGCTCCGGGACTCCGGGAGCATCGAGAAGTACGCCCAGCAGGCCGCCGACAATGTGTGGGGCCTGTCCAGCACACTGGTCGGCGGGCTGTTCCAGGCGTTCACGGTGGGCCTGTTCACCTTCTACCTGACCGCGGACGGGCCCCGGGTGCGGCGGACCGTCTGCTCGCTGCTGCCGCCCGCGAAGCAGGCGGAGGTGCTCCGGGCCTGGGAGATCGCGCTGGCCAAGACCGGCGGCTACCTCTACTCCCGGGCGCTGCTGGCGGTGGCCTCGGCCGTCGCGCACTGGGTCGTGTTCGCGCTGCTCGGACTCCCGTACGCGGGGGCGCTGGCGATCTGGGTCGGGGTGATGTCGCAGTTCGTCCCGACCATCGGCACCTACCTGGCCGGGGCGCTGCCGGTGATCGTCGCGCTCACCGTGAAGCCGGTGGACGCGCTCTGGGTGCTGACCTTCGTGATCGTCTACCAGCAGATCGAGAACTATCTGCTGCACCCGCGGATCACCGCGAAGACGGTGGACGTGCACCCGGCGGTGGCCTTCGGCTCGGTGATCGCCGGGGCGGCGCTGCTCGGCGCGGTCGGCGCGCTGATCGCGATCCCGGCGGCCGCCACCCTGCAGGGCTTCGTCGGGACGTACGTCCGCAGGTACGAGGTCGCCACCGACCCGCGGATCGACCGCGGCGAGGAGCGTAGGCGGCTGGCCAGGGAGCGTACGAGGGAGACCGCGAGCCGGTTGCGACGCCTGGTCGGTTCCGATGGACCGGAGGATTCCGCAGGTCAGAGTGGTGACGGCGAGGGAAGCTAGGCAGTTCGTTCTATTCGAACGCCTGTTCCCTATACTGTTCAGTGGCGAGTTATCCACAGGCTGAGCCCGATTCGGGTCGATTGTCGGTGGGACGCGCTAGCGTCGAGGACGATGAAGCGCACAGCACAGAACCCGAGGGTGGAAGCCATGGCAGGTACGGACCGCGAGAAGGCTCTTGAGACCGCACTCGCCCAGATTGAGCGGCAGTTCGGCAAGGGCTCGGTGATGCGCCTGGGCGAGAAGGCCAACGAGCCGGTCGACGTGATCCCCACCGGGTCCACGGCCCTCGACATCGCGCTCGGCGTCGGCGGTATCCCGCGCGGCCGGGTCATCGAGATCTACGGCCCCGAGTCCTCCGGTAAGACCACGCTCACCCTGCACCTGGCGGCCAACGCCCAGCGCGCGGGCGGCACGGTCGCGTTCGTGGACGCGGAGCACGCACTCGACCCGGAGTACGCCAAGAAGCTCGGCGTGGACACCGACGCCCTGCTGGTCAGCCAGCCGGACACCGGTGAGCAGGCCCTGGAGATCACCGACATGCTGATCCGCTCCGGCGCGATCGACCTGGTGATCATCGACTCCGTCGCGGCACTGGTGCCGCGCGCGGAGATCGAGGGCGAGATGGGCGACTCGCACGTCGGTCTGCAGGCCCGGCTGATGAGCCAGGCTCTGCGCAAGATCGCCGGCGCGCTGAACCAGTCGAACACCACCGCGATCTTCATCAACCAGCTGCGCGAGAAGATCGGTGTGATGTTCGGCTCCCCGGAGACCACGACCGGTGGCCGGGCGCTGAAGTTCTACGCCTCGGTCCGACTGGACATCCGCCGGATCGAGACCCTGAAGGACGGCACCGAGGCGGTCGGTAACCGTACCCGGGTCAAGGTCGTCAAGAACAAGGTGGCGGCCCCCTTCAAGCAGGCCGAGTTCGACATCCTCTACGGCATCGGCATCAGCCGCGAGGGCGGCCTGATCGACATGGGCGTCGAGCACGGCTTCATCCGCAAGTCGGGCGCCTGGTACACCTACGAGGGCGACCAGCTCGGGCAGGGCAAGGAGAACGCCCGCAACTTCCTGCGGGACAACCCGCAGCTGGCCGACGAGATCGAGAAGAAGATCAAGACGAAGCTGGGCATCGGTGTGAAGGGCGGCGCCGAGGACGACACCGCCCCGGCCGCCGAGGCCGATGGCGCCGCCAAGCCGATCACCGCCACGGCCACCAAGACCGCGGCGGCGAAGAAGGCGGCGGCCAAGGCCTGAGTCGGTCGAGGCACGAGTGAGGTACGAGGACGAGTGGTCGCCGGGGGCCGCCCCCGGCTCCGGTGACCACGGCCCACCGGACTGGTGGACGGGAAGCGCGGAGGAGGAGACTCCGGACGACTTCGCGGAGCTCGGGGTGGTCCGCGCTTCCGAGCTGCCCTCCGGGCGGCGGCGGCGGAGGACGGCCGTGGCCGCTGAGCAGCCGGCGGTCATCGACGAGCCCGCCTCCGAGGAGCCGGTCGGAGAGCGGCGGCGCAGCCCCCTGGGAGAGGGGCGGCGCGGTCGCGGGGAGGGGCACCCGGAGCGGTCCGGCCGGCCGGAGCGCTCGGGCGGGGCGGCTCGCGCGAAGAGGGCGGAGCGGTCGGCGCGCGAGGAAGCGGTCGACCCGGAGGCCAGGGCACGGGACATCTGTCTGCGCCTGCTCACCGGCGCGGCCAAGACCCGTAAGCAGTTGGCCGAGGCACTCCGCAGGCGGGAGATCCCGGACGAGGTCGCGGAGGAGGTGCTCTCGCGCTTCGAGGAGGTCGGGCTGATCGACGACGCCGCCTTCGCCGAGGCGTGGGTGGAGTCGCGGCACACCGTTCGGGGCCTGTCCCGGCGGGCGTTGGCGCAGGAGCTCCGGACCAAGGGGGTGGCCGGTGACCTGGTCGAACAGGCGGTCGCCCAACTGGGCGAGGACGACGAGACGGAGGCTGCCCGGGCGCTGGTCGACCGGAAGCTGCGGTCGACCCGGGGGCTGGAGCGGGACACCCGGATCCGCCGCCTGGTCGGCATGCTCGCCCGGCGCGGCTATTCGGAAGGCCTGGCCTTCCGAGTGGTGCGGGACGCGCTGGACGCGGAGGGCGACTCCGCGGGGGCTTGGTAGTGCCGACCGGGGGATCACGGCTGGTCGGGCTGCCCTCGGAGCGCGGGGGGATCGCGGAACGGAAGGGCGGGCCGGGTACTCCGGCGGGCAGGGGCGCCGCCCCACCAGGGGCCGTCGTGCAACCTGCTCCCGGAGCCCGGAGCCCGGAGCCCGGAGCCCGGAGCCCGGAGCCCGGAGCCCGGAGCCCGGAGCCCGGAGCCCGGAGCCCTGCCAGCCGTCGGTGTCTTCCGAACCGCGCCGTTCCCGCTGCCCGAAGAGTTGACCCACAGTCCGAACGGCTTCACCCCAGCGCCGACCGGAGGGGCTTCCCTGCTGCAAAGGGCCTTCCCCAGGCCTCCGCCCGGGGCGTCAGTTCCCGGCGCTGGCCAGCGAGGGCGGCCCGCCGCGGGCGCGGTCGGCGAGTGCCTGGAGGTCCTCGCCACGGCAGCCGTGGGTGGTGCCGACCAGATGGCCGTCGGGACGGATCAGCAGGACGGTGTGCGGATCGGCGCCCGGGTACTGCTCGGTGACCAGGACTTCGGCGGGCACCGGCAACGCTGCTGCCACCTCGGCGAGTTGGGGCATCATCCCGGCACCCAGCCAGTGCTGCGAGGCCCACACGGCGGTCCCGGGAGCGACCAGCAGCAGCAGGAAGCCGGCCCCGAGCCTGGCCCGCAGCGAGTCGGGCACCCCTTCCGTGGTGAGGACGGGAACGTCGGGGACGAGCACACCCGGTGCGGTTGCGGGCAGGTTCTCGCTGAGCGTGGTTCCGCGACCGCTCCCGCGCTGCACCGGCACCCGGCCGGGTACGCCGGACGGTGCCGCCGGGTAGGCGGGCGCGCCGCCGAAGCGTCCGGTGCCGAGCTGTCCGTCGGCGAGCAACGGGGCGTGCTTGCGGAAGGAGCCGGTGAACAGCGACCGCCTGGTGTGCTGCCAGCCGCGCAGCGGTCGCAGCAGCGGCATGGCCTGGTCGACCGCGCGCAGCCGGGCGCCGACCGCGCCGCGCCGCTCGGCTTCGTACCCGTCGAGCAGCGAGCCATCGGGCTGCGGCCCGCCGGAGTGCAGGTGCCAGGCGAGGGCGAGCCGCCAGGAGAGGTTGTCGGCGTCCCGCAGTCCGTCGACCAGGTTCTGCATGCCGAGCGCGCCGTGCAGGTGGGCGGCGTCCCCGGCGAGGAAGCAGCGGCCGACCCGGAAGCGGGCGGCGAGGCGCTGCTGGTAGGTGTGGTCGGCGGCGGCGAGCAGCTCGTACGGGGGCAGTTCGCCGCACCAGCCGGTGAGCGTGGACTTGACCCGGGCGAGCAGGGTGTCACCGGTGACGATGCCGGGCCAGGTGGCGTGCGGGTCGATCGGTGCGGTGGGTGCCGGGCGGCCGGGCGGCAGTCGCCAGTCGAGCCGCCAGAGGCCGTCGGGCAGTGGGCGGGCGGAGGCCTCGCGGTCGCCGCGCCACGGCGGCTCGCGGTGCAGCCGGGCCTCGCCGGGGAACGGCAGGTTGACGCGTACGGTGGCGACGGCGTGCCGGTCCACCGCCGGGCGGCCCGGGAAGCGGATCTTGAGCAGCTTGCGGACGGTGGAGCGGGCGCCGTCGCAGCCGACCAGGTGGCTGCCGCGCCACCAGGTGCTGGTGCCGTCCTGGGTGTGGTGGGTGCGTACGCTGACGCCGTCCCGGTCCTGTTCGAGTTCCAGGACCCGGCTGAGCGGGGTGAGCTGGATCAGTGGCGTGGCGGTGACCGCGTCGCGCAGGCCGCGCTGCAGACGGTGCTGCGGCAGGTGGAGCACCGGGTCGGCGCCCAGGTCCAGCCGCAGCACCTCGGAGCGGTGGCGCCAGATGCCGAACGCGTCCCAGCGGGCGGCGTCGGAGGCGGCCCTGGTGTAGCCGAGGCGGGTGAGCAGGGCGGTGCTGTCGCCGCCGAGGACGACGGTGCGCGGCCCCTCCGGGCAGACGCCCGCGCCCTCGTCCAGGACGATGCTGGGCACCTCGTGCCGGGCGAGGGCGAGTGCCAGGGCCAGTCCGACCGGTCCGGCGCCGACCACGATCACGGGGTCCACGCGCGGACCTCCGTCCGGCCTCGGATCCCCACGGGTGCCGCCGCGCGCGCCGGGACCTCCGGGTGTACGGGGCATACGGAGGACACGGCGTCGGCTGCGGTGCAGGAGGTCCCGGGTGCTGTCACGAAGAGCAATGCAACAGATCGCCTGGGTGTCCGTCAAGCAGCGGCAGTTGTACGCCGGTTCGCGCCGCGGCGCCCGCGCGCCTCGAGCCACTTGGCCAGCGCCGTGAGCGCCAGGCACATGCCGATGTAGATCACGCCGATCACGATGGTGACCGGAATGTAGGGGTAGCCGTTGGGGGTGGAGGTGTTGCTGGCGATCAGCTTCCCGGCGTAGAGCAGCTCGGTGTAGGTGATGAGGAAGCCGAGCGAGGTGTCCTTGAGGGTGACCACCAGCTGGCCGATGATCGTCGGGAGCATCGAGCGGACGGCCTGCGGCACCAGGATGGTGAACAGCACCTGGGTCTTGCGCATGCCGAGCGCGTAGGCGGCCTCGCCCTGGCCGCGCGGCACCGCGTTGACGCCGCTGCGGATGATCTCGGCCTGGACGGCGCCGTTGTACAGGGTCAGCCCGGTCACCAACGCCCAGAGCGGGGACGTGGCGAACACCGAGTGGTAGAACGCGAAGATCATGATCAGCAGCGGCATCGCGCGGAAGAACTGCACGATCGCCTTGGCCACCGCGCGCACCGGCCTGTGGTCGGAGAGCTGTCCGGCCGCCAGTAGCGAGCCCAGGGCCAGCGAGAGGACGGCGGCCAGGCCGAAGGCGGTCAGGGTGCTCTGCAGGCCGTCGAGGATCCGCTGCTGGATGGCGGTGTACTGGAACGGGTCCCACATCGCGGCGGCGAACTGCCCGGCGCCGGCCAGGCTGTCGTACGCGTACCAGAGCAGGGCGGCGATGCCGAGCAGCGAGAGCACCCCGAAGGCGCGGTAGCGCGCCCTGGCACGGGGACCGGGGGTGTCGTAGAGGACGGTCGAGGTCAGGGCGCTGCTCATCGGGCCACCGCCAGTCGGGTCTCCAGGAGACGGAAGATCACGGCGACCACGGCGCTCACCAGCAGGTAGGCGGCGGCCAGCCAGAAGAAGATCGAGAGGATGTTGTAGCCGCGCTCGGTGAGGGTTCCCTGCACGCTGAAGAGCTCGGAGACGCTGAACGCGCCGGCCACGGCGGAGTTCCTGGGCAGGGCGATGAAGACGCTGCTCATGGGACCCAGCACCGAGCGGGCCGCCTGCGGCAGCACTATCAGGCCGAGGGTCTGGCCGAAGTTCATGCCCAGGCTGCGGGCGGCCTCGGCCTGCCCGAGCGGCACGGTGTTGATGCCGGAGCGCAGCACCTCGCAGACGAAGCTGGCGGTGTAGGAGCCGAGTGCGATCACGGCGAACACGAAGCTGGAGAAGTGGACGTCCAGTCGGGGGAGCCCGAAGGCCACCGCGAAGAACAGCAGTGTCAGCGGGGTGTTGCGGAAGACGTTGACCCAGACGGTGCCGAAGACGCGCAGGGCCGGGACGGGGGAGACCCGGAAGGCCGCCAGCAGGGTGCCGAGCAGCAGTGCGAGCAGCGCGCTCAGTGCGCTGAGCTCGACCGTCTGCAGGAATCCGGCGCGGAAAAGCGCGAAGTTGCCGTCCTCGAAGAGTATGCCCATGCCGGCGGCCCTCCTCTCGATCAAAGGGGCTGTCAGGTGGTCAGAACTGTCGGCGTGTCAGGCCGGAGTCTCAGTAGCGTTCCAGGGCCGGGACGGCCGAGGCCGGGGCGCCGGAGAGGCCGAGGGTGGCGTCGTACGCCTTCTTCCAGTCGCCGTTGTCCTCGTGGGCCTTCAGCGCGTCGTTGATCGCGTTGCGCAGGACGGAGTCGTCCTTGGCCAGGCCGACGCCGTAGGGCTCCTTAGTGAAGGGCTTGCCGACCACCTTGAGCTTGTCGGGGTTCTTGGCGGCGTAGCCCTTGAGGATCGCGTCGTCGGTGGTGACCGCGTCGACCTCACCGGTCATCAGCTTGTCCACGCACTGCGAGTAGGTCTCGTACTTGGTGATCTTGGCGCCGTAGGGCGTGATGTTGTCGATCGAGGTGGAGCCGGTGACGGAGCAGACGGACTTGTCCTTGACCGACTCGGGGCCGGTGATCGTGGTGTTGTCCTTCGCGACCAGCAGGTCCTGGCCGGCCACCAGGTAGGGGCCGGCGAAGGAGACCTGCGCCTTGCGCTTCTCGTTGATGGTGTAGGTGCCGACGTAGAAGTCGATCTGGTGATCGCCATCGCCGGAGAGGGCGTTCTCGCGGTTGGCCGAGGCGATCGTCTTCCACTCGATCTGGTCCGGGCCGAAGCCGAGGTCGGCGGCGACCATTCTGGCGATCTCGATGTCGAAGCCCGAGCGGGCGCTGGCGCCGGAGCCGGCCGAGAGGTCCTCGAAGCCGAGGAAGGGCTGGTCGGACTTGGCGCCGATGACCAGGTGCCCGCGCTTCTTGGCGTTGTCGAAGGTCTTCGAGCCCGTCAGCTTGACGTCGGTCTTCACCTGGTACGTGGGGGGCTTCGGGGCGGCGCTGCCGCCGGCCGCGTTGTCGCTCGGGGATCCGCTCTTGCCGCAGGCCGCGACGGCGGTCAGCGCGAGTACCGACATGGCGGCGGCGATGGTGCGACGGGTCCTCATGAGGGTTGCTCTCCTCGGTCTTGGCCACGGTCAACCGGGCCGCTGGGCTTAGGGGTTCCTGGCGCGGTGCCCGCGCGCCAACCATTCCGGCGGAGTTCGGGCACGCCCTCGGGCCCGGTTCCAACGGAATCGGGTCAGACGCTAGATCAGTTGTGGCCTCAGTGGTGCAGGATCTTCGAAAGGAAGTCCTTGGCCCGGTCGGTGCGCGGCGCGGTGAAGAACGCCTCGGGGGTGTTCTGTTCGACGATCCGGCCGTCCGCCATGAACAGCACGCGGTTGGCGGCGGAGCGGGCGAAGCCCATCTCGTGCGTCACCACGACCATCGTCATGCCCTCGGCTGCGAGCGAACGCATCACCTCCAGCACCTCGTTGACCATCTCGGGGTCGAGGGCGGAGGTGGGCTCGTCGAACAGCATCACCTTGGGCTTCATGGCCAGTGCGCGGGCGATCGCCACCCGCTGCTGCTGGCCGCCGGAGAGCTGGGCGGGGAACTTCTCGGCCTGCGCGCCCACTCCGACCCGCTCCAGCAGCTCGCGCGCGGTCTGCTCGGCCTCGGCCTTCGGGATCCCGCGGACCTTGACCTGGGCGAGCACCACGTTCTCCAGCACGGTCTTGTGTGCGAAGAGGTTGAAACTCTGGAACACCATTCCGACTTCGGCCCGCAGCTTGGCCAGTTCCCGCCCCTCGGCGGGCAGCGGCCGGCCGTCCACGGTGATGGTGCCGGAGTCGATGGTCTCCAGCCGGTTGATCGTCCGGCACAGGGTCGACTTCCCGGAGCCGGACGGGCCGATCAGCACCACCACCTCGCCCCGGGCGATCTCCAGGTCGATGTCCTGGAGCACGTGCAGCGCCCCGTAGTGCTTGTTGACACCGCTCAGTGCGACCAGGGGGTCGGGACGGGAGTCGGTGCCGGTGGTCTCGGTCATCGCGCCTTGCTCCCTCGGGTCCGACCCGGGCGACCCCCGGGGCTGCGGTGCTCGTGCTGGTGTCGTCTGCGCCGGGGGCCGGTGAGCCGGCGGAGCCCGACGGCCCCCGGTTGGGCAGACCCTAGAAGCGTCGACGATGTCATGTCAGCCGATCTGAGGGGAACTTGAGCATCACGATCCGGCCACGTGGCGGGGTCGGAGCGGGGGCTGGGCCCGCTGTACGCCCGGCGGTTGCGGGTGGGAGTGGCCGTGCGCGAACGATCGGACGGCGGTGGCCTGATGACAGGACCCGGCGGACTCGACCATACTCCGCAAGGACCGGGCCAAATCCGGACCGATCCCTCACCGGACAGACCACGGAAAGGAGGCAGGAGGTGCGCCTGCTGCTCGTCGAGGACGACGAACGGGTCGCCGCCGCGCTGGTCGCCGTGCTCGGTAGGCACGGCTTCCAGGTCCGCCATGCCCGCAGCGGGCACGAGGCGCTGGACGCACTGGTGCCCGACGGCAACGAGCCGTACCGGGTGGTCCTGCTCGACCTCGGGCTGCCCGACCGGGACGGCTTCGAGGTGTGCAGCCGGATCCGTGCGCACAGCGGGGTCCCGGTGATCATGGTGACCGCGCGGGCCGACGTCCGCTCGCGGATCCACGGCCTCAACCTCGGTGCCGACGACTACGTCACCAAGCCCTACGACATGGGCGAACTGCTCGCCCGGATCCACGCGGTGGTACGGCGCTGGCCGGCCACGGGCGCCGGGACCGAGCCGGGCGACCAGCCCGCCCAGCCCGGCCCGCTGGAGTCCCGCGGCATCTCGATCGACCGGGAGCGCCGCCGGGTCAGTGTGGACGGCCGCGACGTACCGCTCACCCGCAAGGAGTTCGACCTGCTGGCGCTGCTCTCGCAGAGCCCCGGCGTGGTCTACCGGCGGGAGCAGATCTTCAGCGAGGTCTGGCGCAGCGGCTGGGAGGGCAACGGCCGCACCCTGGAGGTGCACATCGGATCGCTGCGCAACAAGCTAGGCCTGCCCGGACTGGTCGAGGCCGTCCGCGGCGTGGGCTACCGGCTGATCGCCGAGCAGCCCCGGACCGACCCCGCCAGCCCGGACTCGGGGCGCTGACCTCTCGTGCGCAACCGTCTGCTCGGCATCCTGCTCTCCCTGATGGCCTGCGTGCTGGCGGCCCTGGGGGTGCCGCTCGCGGTGTTCATCGCGGCCGCCGAGCAGAGCACGGTGGTGGTCGACCGGCTCGACGACGCGGCCCGCTTCGCCCAGGATCTGCCCACCCAGGGCTACCTCGGGGCGGACACCGCGATGAAGGGCGACTCGACGCCCGACCCGGGAGACCCCGGCCGCCGCAACGCACTGGCCGTCGAGGCGGAGCGCTACCACGGCCTGTACGGGATCCGGATCGGGATCTTCCAGCGCAGCGGCGCCACCGCGGCCAGCTCGCCGGAGGGCTGGCGGGTACCGGACGCCGGCCCGGGCCGGCAGGCCTTCCAGGAGGCCCTGGACGGGCGCCGCAGCCACAACCCGCCACAGGTCTGGCCGTGGACCCCGGAGCGGACCCTCACCGTGGCCACCCCCGTGGTCCGGGACGGCGACGTGGTCGCCGTGGTGCTCACCGACTCCCCGACCGGACCGCTGCGGGCCCGGAT
This sequence comes from Kitasatospora cystarginea, assembly GCF_039533515.1. Lineage (NCBI taxonomy): Bacteria > Bacillati > Actinomycetota > Actinomycetes > Kitasatosporales > Streptomycetaceae > Kitasatospora > Kitasatospora cystarginea. The sequence goes on from NZ_BAAATR010000023.1 coordinate 36,716, forward strand.
CCTGCACCACTGGCTGGTGCTCGGCGCGGGCGAGGCGCTGGCGATGATCGTGGCCGTACTGCTGGCGGTGCGCCTCACCAGCTGGGTGCTGCACCCGGTCCGCACCCTGGACCGGGCCACCCACGACATCGCCACCGGACGGATGAACGCACGGGTCGCGGCCAGTGCGGGCCCGCCCGAACTCCGGCGGTTGGCACGCTCGTTCAATCACATGGCGGACAACGTGGTGCTCGCCCTGGACCAGCAGCGGGCCTTCGTCGCGGACGCCTCGCACCAGCTGCGCAACCCGCTCGCCGCCCTGCTGTTGCGGGTCGAGCTGCTCGGCCTGGAACTGCCCGAGGGACACGAGGAGGAGCTCGGCCAGGTCCGTGAGGAGGGCGTCAGGCTGGCCCGGGTGCTCGATGACCTGCTTGGCCTGGCCACCGCCGAACACGCCCGCCCGGAGCCCGAGCAGGTCGACCTCACCGCCCTGGTGCTGGCCAGGATCGACGCCTGGCGTCCGGTCGCCGGTCAGCGCGGGCAGCGGCTGGAGTGGGAGGGGCCGCCGTCGGCGGTCGGGCTGGCCGATCCGATCGGGTTCGGCAGCGCGCTGGACGCGGTGCTGGACAACGCGCTCAAGTTCACCCCGGACGAGGGTCGGATCGGGTTGCGGATCGCGACGGGCAAGCGCGAGGTCGCGGTGACCGTCACCGACGCGGGCCCCGGGCTGACCGAGGAGGAGCTGGCCAGGGTGGGCGACCGCTTCTGGCGCAGTCCCCGGCACCAGAACATCGACGGCTCCGGGCTCGGCCTCTCGATCGCCCGGACCCTGCTGCTGGCGGGCGGAGGCTCACTCGACTTCGCCCCCGCCGAGCCGACGGGCCTGGCGGTGACGCTCGCGGTGCCCAAGGGCGACGGCTGAGCCGCCGGGCGAGCGGGGGAGCGGCCTCCTCGACGAGCGGGCCCTGGGAAGCAACGGCACAACCGGCAGCCTCAGGGTTTGACCGAGGTGTAGTAGCGGCGGGCGCCCTCGTGGAGGGGGAGCGGGGCGGTGTAGACGGCGGTGCGCAGATCGACCAGCTGGGCGGCGTGCACCTTGGCGCCGATCACGTCGCGGCTGTCGATCACCGCCCTGGTCAGGTCCTCCACCAGGCGGGGGGCGACGTCGTCCCTGGTCACCAGGAGGTTGGGCACCGCGAGCGTGGGCACCGCCGCGTCGCTGTTCTTCGCCTTGGGATAGGCGTCGGGCGGAATGGTCGCGGCTCGGTAGGCGTCGGTGCCGCCGCCCTCCTGCTGGTGCACCGACTCGGCCAGGTCGCCGAGCGGCACGATCCGGATCGGGAACTGCTCCGACAGGTCGGCGAGGGCGGAGGTCGGCAGCCCGCCGGACCAGAAGAAGGCGTCCAGCTTGCCCGCCTTCAGCTGGTCGGCGGCGTCACCGACGCCGAGCATGACCGGGTGGATGTCGTGGTCCGGATCCAGACCGGCTCCGGCCAGTAGCCGTCTGGTCACCAGGTTCACGCCGGACAGGCTCTGGCCGACGCTCACCCGCAGCCCGCGCAGGTCCGCCGCCCGGTGCACCGGTGAGTCGGCCGGGACGACCAGCTGCAGGTAGTCGTCGTACAGCCGGGCGATGGCCCGCAGCCGGGACTTCTGCGGTCCCTGGTACTCGGCGACCGCGTCGGCGGTCGCTATCGCGAACGCGTCCCGGCCGGAGAGCACCCGCTCCAGGTTGTCCACCGAGCCCTCGGAGTTGTCCAGCTGCAGCTTCAGCGCGGGCAGGTGCGTGCCCAGGTAGTCGTGCAGCAGCAGCCCGTACTTGTCGTAGACCCCGCGCGGCACACCGGTCGCGAGTCTGGGCGGGCCGCCCGGGTAGACGTCGCCGTCAGCCGAGGCCAGCCACCAGCCCGCCAGCGCGCCGACGACCAGCAGCAGCGCGGCGGCCGCCCGGCCGAGCCGGCTGCGGGCCACCACGCGCAGCACGGTGCCCGGCGCGAAAGTCATGCGGGGGATCCTGCCAGGACTGGGCCATGATCGGGAGAGGTTCACGCGGGTGGACTGCGGTCTCGTACCCTTGGGTCCGTGGGTACGAGCCAGGAACCGAAGAGCTACAAGGTCGTCACGTACGGCTGCCAGATGAACGTCCACGACTCCGAGCGCCTCGCCGGACTGCTGGAGGACGCCGGATACGTCAAGGCCGAGCAGGGCGGTGGCGACCCTGACCTGGTCGTCTTCAACACCTGCGCGGTGCGCGAGAACGCCGACAACAAGTTGTACGGCAACCTCGGCCAGCTGGCGCCCGTCAAGAACCGCCACAAGGGAATGCAGATCGCCGTCGGCGGCTGCCTGGCGCAGAAGGACCGCGACTCCATCGTGCAGAAGGCACCGTGGGTCGACGTGGTCTTCGGCACCCACAACATCGGCCACCTGCCCGCGCTGCTGGAGCGCGCGGCGGTGGAGAAGAAGGCCCAGGTCGAGATCCTGGAGTCGCTGGAGACCTTCCCCTCCACGCTGCCCACCCGCCGCGAGTCCGCCTACGCCGCCTGGGTCGCCATCTCGGTCGGCTGCAACAACACCTGCACCTTCTGCATCGTGCCCGCACTGCGCGGCAAGGAGGAGGACCGCCGTCCCGGCGACATCCTCGCCGAGATCGAGGCGCTGGTCGCCGAGGGCGTCGTCGAGGTCACCCTGCTCGGCCAGAACGTCAACGCGTACGGCTCCGACCTGGGCGACCGGGAGGCGTTCTCCAAGCTGTTGCGCGCCTGTGGGCAGATCGAGGGCCTGGAGCGGGTCCGCTTCACCTCGCCGCACCCGCGCGACTTCACCGACGACGTGATCGCCGCGATGGCCGAGACCCCGAACGTGATGCACCAACTGCACATGCCGCTGCAGTCCGGCTCGGACACCGTGCTGCGGGCGATGCGCCGTTCCTACCGGCAGGAGCGCTTCCTCGGGATCATCAGATCGGTCCGCGAGGCGATGCCGGACGCCGCGATCTCGACCGACATCATCGTGGGCTTCCCCGGTGAGACCGAGGAGGACTTCGAGCAGACCCTGCACGTGGTCCGCGAGGCCAGGTTCACCAACGCCTTCACCTTCCAGTACTCCAAGCGGCCCGGCACCCCCGCCGCCGAGATGGAGGACCAGATCCCCAAGGCCGTGGTGCAGGCGCGCTACGACCGGCTGATCGCGCTCCAGGAGGAGATCTCCTGGGAGGAGAACAAGAAGCAGGTCGGCCGCACCCTGGAGATCCTGGTCGCCGAGGGCGAGGGCAAGAAGGACGACAAGACCGACCGGCTCTCCGGCCGCGCCCCCGACAACCGGCTGGTGCACTTCACCCGGCCGGCGGAGCCGGTACGGCCCGGTGACATGGTCACGGTCGAGATCAGCTACGCGGCCCCGCACCACCTGCTCGCCGAGGGGCCGGTGCTCTCCGTGCGCCGCACCCGTGCGGGGGACGCGTGGGAGAAGCGGCAGGCCGCGCCGGCGGCGAAGCCGGCCGGGGTGATGCTCGGTCTGCCGACGATCGGTGTGCCGGCCGCACCGGCCGCGCCCAGCGGCGGGTGCAGCACCTGCTGAGGCGTCCGTAGGACGGCTGTCGAGGGGCGCGGTCCGCCGACCGCGCCCCTCGGTGCATGCGGTCGCGGTCTAGAGTGATCGACATGCTGGTTGCCGCCGCCGTCTGCCCCTGCCCCCCGATGCTCGTACCGGAAGTGGCCGCCGGTGCCGCGCCCGAACTGGAGGTGCTGCGCACCGCCTGCGCGGAGGCGGTGCGGGAACTGCTCGACTCCGGGGCCGAGCTGCTGGTGGTGGTCGGGACCGGCCCGCGGGCCCAGGTCTGGACCGAGGGCGGCGCGGGCTCGTTCCACCGGTACGGCGTGGACCTGGCCGTCCGGCTGCCCTCCGGCGGCGTCGACGGACCGCCGCTCGCCCCCTCGCTGACGCTCGGCGCCTGGCTGCTGACCGAGGCCGGTGCCGCGCTGCCCACACACGCCTGCGCGGTGCCCGCCGACGCCCCGCCCACCCGGATGCTGAGCCTGGGCAAGGGGCTGGCCGACCTCGCGGACCGGGTGGGCCTGCTGGTGCTGGGCGACGGCAGCGCCTGCCGTTCGGTCAAGGCACCCGGCTATCTGGACGAGCGCGCCGAGGGCTTCGACGCGGACGCCGCCCGCGCCCTGGGTGCCGCCGACACCGAGGCGCTGGCCGCCCTCGACCCGAAGCTCGCTGCCGAGCTGCTGGCGGACGGCCGCGCGCCCTGGCAGGTCCTGGCGGGAGCAGCCGAGGACGCCGGGCTCGGCGGGCGGCTGCGGTACGCCGAAGCGCCGTACGGGGTCGGCTACTTCGTGGCGTCCTGGTGCTGACCGCCGCGCCCGGGGCCGTACCGCACCGGGGCTGACCGCACGGCGCCGGTCCACGACCGGAACCGGTCAGCCGGCCGGCGGCCGGTCCTCCTCCGCGGAGGACTCGTCCCTGGGCTTGGCGGCGAAGCTGTCCACGACCTCCTTGGTCTTGGCCGTGCCGTGCTCGATCTTGTCGGTGTACCTGTGCTTGGTCGCCTTGTCGACGGCCTCGCCGGCCTTCTCCACCATGTGGTCGATCGTCTCGTTGTGCTTACCCGCGAGCTCGCTGGCCTTCTCCTTGAGCTCGTCGGCCCTGCTCTTGAGGGTGTCCATCAGGCCCATGGCAGTCTCGCTCTCCTGGTGGGTCGGCTGTTCCGAAAGGTTCAACGTCGGGGACACCCTCGTTGTTCTCCGGAACGATCTCCAGTACCGGCGCACGGTGTCCCGGCCGACTTTGCGAGACTTGGACCGTGAGCAGCTCCCGTGTCAATCCTCCCCGCGTCGTCTCCGTGGTCGGCGCGACCGCCGCCGGAAAGTCGGACCTGGCGGTCGCCATCGCCCGCAGCCTCGACGGCGAGGTGATCAACACCGACTCCATGCAGCTGTACCGGGGGATGGACATCGGGACGGCCAAACTCACCGAGGCCGAGCGCGGCGGCGTTCCGCACCACCTGCTGGACATCTGGGAGGTCACCGAGGGCGCCAGCGTCGCCGAGTACCAGCGCCTCGCCCGAGCCGAGATCGACCGGCTGCTCGCGGCCGGACGGACCCCGGTGCTGGTCGGCGGCTCGGGGCTGTACGTCCGGGCGGCGATCGACGAGATGGAGTTCCCGGGCACCGACGCCGGGGTGCGGGCCGGGCTGGAGCAGGAGCTGGACGAGCACGGATCCGGCCTGCTGCACCGTCGGCTCGCCGAGCTCGACCCGGTCGCCGCCGAGGCGATCCTGCCGAGCAACGGCCGCCGGATCGTCCGGGCGCTGGAGGTCATCGAGATCACCGGCCGCCCGTTCACGGCCAGTCTGCCGGGCCACCGGTCGGTGTACGAGACGGTGCAGATCGGGGTCCGGGTGCCGCGTCCCGAGTTGGACGAACGGATCGCGCTGCGGGTTGACCGGATGTGGGCGGCCGGACTCCTTGACGAAGTGCGGGAGCTGGAGAAGCTCGGGCTGCGCGAGGGCCGTACGGCCAGCCGGGCGCTCGGGTACCAGCAGGTGCTGGACCACTTCGCCGGCGAGTGCACCGAGGACGAGGCGCGTGCCGAGACCGTCCGGGCCACCAGGCGGTTCGCCCGCCGCCAGGAGTCCTGGTTCCGCCGGGACGAGCGGATCCACTGGCTGGACCGTCCCGCCGGTGCCGATCCGGTCGAGCTGCTCGGACGGTCGCTGGAACTGATCGCCGGCTGAGGCCGGTGTCACCGGTGGTCTGATCCGGCCTCAGGACCGCCGGATTCCGGCCACCGGGGGATGCACCTGCATGTGCATGGCGAACTCGGGGTTACGGCCTCATCACGTCCTGGCCACGGATCACCCGCCGACCCCTCGGGACGCCCTGTGCCCACCTCTGGACATGCCATCATCGAGGGCATATGGGGTCAGTCGCGTGGGCCGACCTCACCGTTCACGAGTCCGTGAGCTCGTGTCGAACCGTCAGGGGAGGCGGCGTGTCGCCGGGTACCGGCCCCGAGATCGAGCAGCTGCCGAACGACGCCGAAGACAGCGCCGAGATCACGCTGCCCGAGCTCGCCGTACCCACCACCTCGTACGCAGTCGCCGTGCCCGCGATCGGGGACCTGGCGGTGCCCGGTGTGGTGCACGAGCGGGAGATCCGGCCGCGGCGCAGGCTGCGCTGGTGGCAGATCCTGCCGATCGCCCTGGTCGCCACCCTCGGCTCGCTGATGTTCGCCTTCCCGCTCGCCTTCGGTTCGAGTGACAACGCCTCGGCCATGATCGGGATGCTCGGGCTGCTGCTCACCGCCGCCTCGGTCGGTTGGGGCGCGATGGCGGCCAGGGTCGCCGGGTACAAGTGGCCGGGGCTGCCGCGCCGGGGAACCGGGCAGCGGGCCAGCCGCCGGGCCATCGCGGTCTACACCCTGATCGCGATCGTCTCCGTGGTGCTGGCGGTCTGGCGGGTCGTCCGCCTCAGCGGCTGAGCCGAGGGCCGGCCCACCGGCCGGACACGGTGACCGGGCCGCGTGGGCGGTCAGTACCATCGGCACTGTGAGTGCTACCGCGACGGGCCTGCCCTTCCTCAAGGGCCACGGCACCCAGAACGACTTCGTGATCGTCCCCGACCCGGACGGCCTGCTGGACCTGGGCCCGGACGTCGTCGCCCGGCTGTGCGACCGCCGGGCCGGCATCGGCGGCGACGGGCTGCTGCGCGTGGTGCGCTCCGCCGCCGACCCGGCGGCCGCCGGGCAGGCGGACCAGGCCGAGTGGTTCATGGACTACCGCAACTCCGACGGCTCGATCGCCGAGATGTGCGGCAACGGCGTCCGGGTCTTCGCGCGCTACCTGGTGCACGCGGGGCTGGTCGAGCCGGGCCCGATCGCGGTCGCGACCCGGGCCGGGGTGCGGCGGGCGGTCATCGCCGAGGACGGCGTCGACGGGACGCCGGGCGCGGTCACCGTGGACATGGGCCGCGCGCTGCTGCCGGGGCCGGACGGGATCGAGGTCTCGGTCGGCGACCGCAGCTGGCCCGCGCGGAACGTGAACATGGGCAATCCGCACGCCGTCGCCTTCGTCGACGACCTCGCGCAGGCGGGCGAACTGCGGACGGCGCCGCGCACCACACCCGGGAGCGCGTACCCCGAGGGCGTCAACGTCGAGTTCGTGGTGGACCGGGGGCCGCGGCACGTCGCGATGCGGGTGCACGAGCGGGGGTCGGGGGAGACGCTCTCCTGCGGCACCGGAGCCTGCGCCGTCGCGGTCGCAGCGGCACGGCGGGACGGGCTCGACCCGGCGGTCACCGGCGAGGCGGTCTCCTACACCGTGGACCTCCCGGGCGGCAGCCTGGTCATCACCGAGCACCCGGACGGCCGGGTCGAGATGACCGGCCCCGCGGAGATCGTCGCCGCCGGCACCATCGACCCGGCCTGGCTCGGCGTGCTTCCGCTCCGCTGAGGGCTCGCGGGGGCGGCGGTGAGTTCCTTGCGGGTGGGTCCTCCGGCTCGGAGGGCTGCCCGGGTGCCCCGGCACCTCCGCAGCTCACCACGGGCCGGAACGCACCGCCGCAGGGGAACCGAGCGGGACGCCGGGCGGCGGTGCGCCGTGTTCCTGCGGGCGCTTCGCTTTGCCCCGTAGCGGGGTAGCCGAATCCGCCCGATCGGGTGATCTCGGTGACGGGTGGGAAGCAGGGCATCGCGGAACGTGTTGTGCTCGGTAGCATGGACCACCGGGGTCGGGAGCCGCTCCGGTGATCGCTGCCGGAGGTGCAGATGACCATCGACGCAGGCCGACCCCTGACCGGTCAACCAGCAGTCGGCCCATCCCCGCTCGGCCAACCCGTCATCGACAGCCACGGCGCGCCCGCGGGCCCGCCCGCCCGGGCCGGCCGGGCCTCGTTCGGCCGCGCCGCGCTGGGCCGGGCCGGCCGGGCCGCCCTGCTGGCCACCGGCCGCACGCCGGTCCCCGACGCGATCGAGCCGATCGTGGAGGCGCACCGCCGTCACCACCCGCACGCCGACCTGACCCTGCTCAGCCGCGCCTACCGCACGGCCGAGGCCAGCCATCGGGGCCAACTCCGCAAGAGCGGTGAGCCGTTCATCACGCATCCGCTCGCGGTGACGATGATCCTCGCCCAACTCGGCGCCGGTACCACCACCTTGGTGGCCTCGCTGCTCCACGACACCGTGGAGGACACCGAGATGACACTCGCCCAGGTCAGTGCCGAGTTCGGCCCCGAGGTGGCGTATCTGGTCGACGGCGTCACCAAGTTGGAGAAGGTGGACTTCGGTGCCGCGGCCGAGGCCGAGACCTTCCGCAAGATGCTGGTGGCCACCGGGGACGACGTCCGGGTCATGGTGATCAAGCTGGCCGACCGGCTGCACAACATGCGGACGATCCGCCACATGAAGCCCGCCAGCCGGATCAGGATCGCCAAGGTCACCAGGGACGTGTTGATCCCGCTGGCCGAGCGGCTCGGAATCCAGGTGCTGAAGGTCGAGTTGGAGGACATCGTCTTCGCCACCCTGCACCCGGAGGAGCACGCCCGCACCCGTGCCCTGGTGGCCGCGCACGAAGCGGAGCCGGACACCGTGCTCCAGCCCTTCGCCCAGGCGCTCACCCGGCAGCTGGCCGAGTCGGGGGTGGCGGCGAGCGTCACCGTCCGGGCCAGGCACTGCGTCTCGGTGCACCGGTTCCTGCTCAAGCGCGCCGCCGCCGCGGGGCCGGACGGCCGGCCGCAGGGCCTGCGGCCGGCCGACTTCGGGCGGCTGCTGGTGACGGTCGAGGAGAACGCCGACTGCTACGCCGTCCTCGGCGAGCTGCACACCTGCTGGACGCCGCTGCCGGGCGAGTTCAAGGACTTCGTCGCGGCGCCGAAGTTCAACCTCTACCAGTCCCTGCACACCGCCGTGACGCTGGCCGGCGGCGAGGTGGCGGAGGTGCTGGTGCGGACGCGGCAGATGCACCGGGTGGCCGAGTTCGGCGTGGTCGCGCTGGGGGACCCGCTGGTCCCCGGCGGCCAGCCCGGCGAGCCCGAGCGGGCGGACGGGGCGGATCCGGCCCGCCCGGGCTGGCTGAGAAGACTGCTTGAGTGGCAGCAGGAGACCCCGGACCCGGACACCTTCTGGTCAGCCCTCACCGCCGACCTCTCCGACGACCGTGAGATCACCGCCGTCACCGAGGACGGTCTGACCCTCCAGCTGCCCGCCGGGGCCAGCTGCGTGGACGCGGCGTACCTGCTCGGTGAGGAGACCGGCCACCGCTGTCTCGGTGCCCGGGTGAACGGGCGGCTGGTCGCCCTCTCCACGGTGCTCGGGGACGGCGACGTGGTCGCGGTCCTCACCGAGCAGGCCGGTCCCGGCCCCGGCGCCGAGCCTTCGGGGCCGGCTCCCGGGTGGCTGGAGTGCACCAGAACGCCGGCCGCCAGGCTCGCCATCGAGCGCTGGCTGGCCGAGCATCCGGCCGGCGCCCGCGAGCCCGCTCCGGAGCCCGCCCCGGCGGCCGGTCCGCCCCCGGGGCGCCCGCCGGGGTTCCCGCCCGCCCCGGTCACCGCCCGCGGCGAGCGGTCCCCGGTGGCGGTGCCCGGCCGTCCGGGCGCACCGGTCCGGCTCGCCCGGTGCTGCACGCCGGTGCCGCCGGACGTCGTGGTCGGGTACGAGATCAGGGGCGGCGCGTTCGCGGTGCACCGGGTCGGCTGCCCGGCGGGGGAGCGGTTGCGGGAGGCCGGCCGCAGCCCGGTCGTGCCCGACTGGGTGCCGGGGGTCTGTCCGCCCTGCGGCTTCCGGGTCACCCTGGAGGCCCAGGCGCTGAACCGGCCCCGGCTGCTCGCCGACCTGACGGCGGTGATGTCGGCGGAGGGCATCGGCATCGTCTCGGCCGCCGTGGAGCCCCCGCAGGACCTCCAGGTGCGGCACACCTACACCATCGAGCTGCCGACCCCCGGGACACTGCCGCTGGTGATGCGGGCGATGCTGCGGGTCTCCGGGGTCTACGACGTCTACCGGGCGGGGCTGCCGAGGCTCCCCCCGGCCGGCCGGGGGGAATGAAGCGGGCGGGGGCGGGCGCCGCCGGGTGAAATGAGGATGACCCACCCAGGTCGGGCATGCGACCATTCAGGGGAATTCACGGCCGGTCCACGGCGTTCACCGGTACGCAGTAGTGCCGGTGCGGACCGTGGCCCGCAGGGGTAGCTCATCATCTTCGTCCGGTAGCAGGGGCGGGTTTCTGGGCAGGCTCCGGGGTGCGCAGGGCTGCGCACCGGCCCTCCCGACACGCAAAGGATGAGATGACCTCCACGTTCGACAGCCGCAACCATTCCGACAAGTCCGCGAGCCGTCTGTACGGCCTGCGGGCGGGAGCCCTCATGGACGAGGACCTCGCGGCGATCGACGAGGACCTCGACCAGCACTTCGACGGCGAGCAGTACGACCGCACCGAGCGTGCCGCACTCCGCCGTGTCGCCGGTCTCTCCACCGAGCTCCAGGACGTCACCGAGGTCGAGTACCGGCAGCTCCGCCTGGAGCGGGTCGTTCTCGTCGGCGTCTGGACGGACGGCACGGCGGACGAGGCCGAGAACTCCCTGGCCGAACTCGCGGCGCTGGCCGAGACGGCCGGCTCCGTGGTTCTCGACGGCGTGATCCAGCGCCGTGACAAGCCGGACGCCGCGACCTACATCGGCTCCGGCAAGGCACAGGAGCTGCGCGACATCGTCGCCGCCACCGGCGCCGACACCGTCGTCTGCGACGGTGAGCTCACCCCGGGCCAGCTGATCCACCTCGAGGACGTCGTCAAGGTCAAGGTCGTCGACCGGACGGCCCTGATCCTGGACATCTTCGCCCAGCACGCCAAGTCCCGGGAGGGCAAGGCGCAGGTCTCGCTCGCGCAGATGCAGTACATGCTGCCGCGACTGCGCGGCTGGGGTCAGTCGCTCTCCCGGCAGATGGGTGGTGGTGGCTCCGGCTCCGCCGGCGGTGGTATGGCCACCCGTGGTCCCGGTGAGACCAAGATCGAGACGGACCGCCGCCGGATCCGCGAGAAGATGGCGAAGCTCCGCAAGGAGATTGCCGAGATGAAGAAGGGCCGGGACACCAAGCGTCAGGAGCGCAAGCGTCACCAGGTCCCCTCGGTGGCCATCGCGGGCTACACCAACGCGGGCAAGTCCTCGCTGCTCAACCGGCTCACCGGCGCGGGCGTGCTGGTGGAGAACGCGCTGTTCGCCACCCTGGACCCGACCGTGCGCCGGGCGCAGACCCCGAGCGGCCGGATCTACACCCTGGCCGACACCGTCGGCTTCGTCCGGCACCTGCCGCACCACCTGGTCGAGGCCTTCCGCTCGACCATGGAAGAGGTCGCCGACGCGGACCTCATCCTGCACGTGGTGGACGGCTCGCACCCCGAGCCGGAGACCCAGCTGGCCGCCGTCCGAGAGGTGATCGTATCGGTCGAGGCACAGGACGTGCCGGAGATCGTGGTGATCAACAAGGCCGACGCCGCCGATCCGCTCGTGCTGCAGCGGCTGCTGCGCCGCGAGCCGCACGCCATCGTGGTCTCGGCCCGTACCGGGCAGGGCATGGCGGAGCTGTTGCAGCTGATCGACGACGAGCTGCCGCGCCCCGCGATCGAGGTTCAGGCCCTGGTGCCGTACACCAGGGGCGATCTGGTCTCCCGGGTGCACGCCGAGGGCGAGCTGCTCGACACCGAGCACACCGGTGACGGGACGCTGCTGCGCGCCAAGGTCTCCGCCGAGCTGGCGGCCGAGCTGGAGCGCTTCGCGGTCGTCGCCCAGGGCTGACAGCGGCGGGCAGAGACGACGAGGGCCCGGGCCCGTCCGCACTTGGACGGGCCCGGGCCCTCGGTGTCTGTCAGCCCTGCCGCTTGCTGATGAAGTCGAACACCGACTTCGCCTCATCACCCAGCGAGGGACCGGCCATCCAGGCCGCCGGGCGCGGGCCGATCGAGTTGTTGCTGATCAGCGCGGGCTTGCCGTCCTTCACGACGAACCAGCCACCGCCGCTGGCACCGCCGGTCATGGTGCAGCCGATGTTGTACATGGTCGGGCGGCTGGCGTCGAAGGAGAGCCGGGCCGGCGGGACGCTGGAGTCGCAGTGCTCCAGCTCGCGGCCGTCGAACGGCGCGGCCTGCGGGTAGCCGTACGAGGAGACCGTGCTGACCTGGTTGCGCGGGGCGTTGAACCAGACCGGTATCGAGCCGCCCACGGTCTCCTCCAGCGACTTGCCGCCGCCCTCCTCGTTGTGCACCCGGATGACCCCGAAGTCGTACTGGCTCACCGGGCCGCCGCGCTCGCCGCCCTCCTCGGTCCACTGCGGCGAGACGACGGCGTAGTCGGCGTCCCACACGCCGTACGGGACGACCTGCTGCTGGGAGCCGGTCTTGCCGTTGCTGGCGGCGCCGCTGCGGTTGAAGGACGGCATGAAGCTGATCTTCTTGAACCAGTCCTTGCCCTTGCCGCCGTGCAGGCAGTGGGCCGCCGTCCAGACGAGGTTGCTCTTGCCCGGGTGGGCCGGGTCGCTGACCACGGTGCCGGAGCAGACCGCGGCCTCCTGGTCGTCGACCTGCATGTAGATCTTGCCGAGCACGGCGGTGTTGGTGGAGTACGGGTGCGGCTGCGGCTTGGCCTGGATCGGGGCCGGCGCGGGGTCGTTGTCGGACGCCGTCCGGCTGGACTGGACACCGGCCTCCTGGTTCTCCATGCCCTTGGCGGCCTGCATCTTGGCCTGGTCCCAGAAGCCCTTGATCACCTCGGGCTTGAAGCCGTGCTGCTCGGCCCACTTGGTCCAGTCGTCCGCGCTCCAGTTCTTGATGTTCTGCAGAACCTTGGACAGGTCGATGCCGCCCTTGCTCGCGGTTGCCGTCGCGGTCACCGACGGCGAGGCGACGGCCTGCGAGGAGCTGTCCTTCTTGTCCGGACCGCAGGCGCTCGCGGTCAGCACCAGGACGGTGGCGACGGCGGCGGTCAGCCCGGCGCGGCGGCGCGGGCTTGTGCTGTGCGTAGAGGTGGTGTTCATGAGGTTCCCCGTTTGCCGATACTGATCCGAGCGGTCAAGTCCCGCTCGTCGGTTACTTCTTGCTGATGTAGTCGAGCGCCTGGCTGGCCACGCTCTCCAGGTAGGGGCCACTGAGCGAGGTGTGGTCCGAGGCGCCGAGCGAGGTGTTGCTGACCAGGGCCTGGCGGCCGTCCGGCATCGTGGCGAACCAGCCGCCGCCGCTGGAACCGGCGGTCATGGTGCAGCCGATGGTCAGCATCGGCGGCCGCTGCGGGTCGAAGGAGAGCCGGACCGGCTTCCCGCCGTCGCACCGGTCCAGCTCCTGACCGTCGAAGGGCTTCACGGCCGGGTACCCCCAGGCGGAGACGGACAGTTGGTCACGCGGCGCGTCGAACCAGACCGGAAGCGCGGTGCCCACCGTCTCCTCCAGCGACCTGCCGTCGCCGTCGGGGTTGTGCACCTTCAGCACCGCGAAGTCGTACTGGTTGGCCGCGCTTCCGCCGTGACCGCCCTCGGCCGTCCACTGCGGCGAGGTGATCACGTTGTCCGCCCACCACATGCCGAGCGGCGCCACGTCCTGCGGAGCGGGCTTGTGGCCGGCACTGGCCGCCCCCGAACTGTTGTAGGCCGGGACGAAGACGATGTTCTTGAACCAGTCGCCGCCCTTGCCCTCGTGGACGCAGTGCCCGGCCGTCCAGACCAGGTTGCTCCTGCCCGGGTGGGCCGGGTCCTGGACGACGGTGGCCGAACACTGGCCGGTTCCTCCGCCCGGCGCGGTCGAGAAGACCTTCCCGGAGGCCGCATACCTGGTGTAGGGGCGGGGCACCGCCACCGCCTGGACCGGAGCCGGCTCGGGGTCGGTCACCTCGGAGTCGGCCGGGGGCTTGGTGGCGACCGGCTCAGGCTGCTGGGGCTGGGCGTTCTTCATCCGGTCCGGGTTCCACAGGTCCCGGATGACCGGATTGTTGAAGACGTGCTTGGAGGCCCAGCGGTCCCAGTCGTCGTACTTCCACTTCTTGAGCTCGTCCCAGCTCTTCGGCAGCCCGTCCAGCAGACCCGAGGGCAGGTCGGACGGCAGGTGCAGCTTGGCGCCGGGGCCCGCGCTCGCCGTGTCGCCCGGTGTGGGCGAGGTGTTCGTGGGCCCGTCGCCGCCGCACCCGGCGACCGTGAACAGGGCCGCCGCGGCGAACAGCGCACAGGCCGCACGACGTTTCGATGACATAGCCATTCCCCCCGTGGCTTCTGGACCAGCGGCCCCGGACGCGCCTCGGGCCCTGTGGATTTTCCCACCCCGGAGCATGACGGACGCGACCGCCCCCTGGTTGCCAGTGCTGACGGATGGTCATTGATCCGTGACCCGACCGGTCTGTCGGCCAGTCAAGCCCGGCGAGTCACCCCCAGGAATGAGGGATCCGACGGTATTCACCGGAACGAGTGAGTGGATCTTGTGATCACCCGTCGGGGATAGGTACCCCTTGCCTGTCGCCTGCCGGAAGCGCGCCGCACCACCCCCGCGCACCCCCATGACCCCCTGCGCCCCCGATCGCTCGCGTCCGCAGCCCCATGCGCCCCAAGGAGCAACCTTGAGCACCGCCCTCACCGGAGCCCCACCCGCCGACGCCCCCCACCGGGTCACCGACAGCGACCCGCTGCTCCACCCCGATCCGGCGGCCGCCGCCGAGCACGCCGCGGTGGAGAGCCTGCTGCGCTGCTGGGCCCGGGAGACCGGGGCGGCGCCCGGGGCCGACGGGCTGCTGCGGATCCCGGTGCTGGGCGGGGCGGCCAGGCTGGCCGCGCCCGTACGGTACTGGTCGGCCTGCGGCTGGCACCGCTTCGACCCGGCCACCCTGGAGGGCGAGGCCACCCCCGTCGACGCGGTCACCCTCGCGGCACTGGTCGCCGGCGCCGCCGCCACCCGCCCCGACTCCGGACAGATCGCCGACCTGGCCGCCCGGGTCGCCGACTCCGTGGTCCGCACCGCCGACGTGCTCGCCCACCGCCGCCGGGTCGCCGAGGCCGTCGACTGGCCGTTCCTGCAGGCCGAACAGGCGCTGCTGCTCGGCCACCCCCTGCACCCGACCCCGAAGAGCCGCGACGGCCTGGGCCCGGCCCAGAGCGCGGCGTACTCGCCCGAACTGCACGGCGCCTTCCGGCTGCACTGGTACGCCGTGGACCGCGACCTGCTGGCGGCGGACTCGGCCACCGGGCGGCCCGCCGAGGAGCTCACCGCCGAACTGCTCGGCGACGAGCGCCTGTTGCCGCCCGGCACCGCCGCGCTGCCGCTGCACCCCTGGCAGGCGAGGGAGTTGGCGCTGCGCCCCGAAGTGGCCGGGTTGCTGGCCGACGGACTGCTCCACGACCTCGGCGCACACGGCGGGTTGTGGCACCCCACCTCCTCCGTCCGCACCGTCTGCCGCCCGGGCGCACCCTGGATGCTCAAGCTCTCGCTCGGCCTGCGGATCACCAACTCCCGCCGGGAGAACCTGCGCAAGGAACTGCACCGGGGCGTCGAGGTGCACCGGCTGCTGGAGAGCGGCCTCGGCGCCGAATGGCGCGCCGCGCACCCCGGCTTCGACATCGTCCGCGACCCCGCGTGGATCGGCGTCGACCTCCCCGCGCTCGGCGATCCCAACGGCCTGGACACGGTGCTGCGCAGCCAGCCCTTCGGCCCCGCCGAACGGGTGCTCTGCGTGGCCGGACTGGTCGCCGAGCGCCCGCTCGGCCCGGGCGGAACGCTGCCGTCCCGGCTGGGCGACGTGCTGCGCGGCCTGGCCGCCTGCAGCGGGCGGCCGGTGCAGGCGGTGGCCGCCGAGTGGTTCCTGCGCTACCTGGACACCGTGGTGCTGCCGGTGCTCTGGCTGGACGGCCGAGCGGGCATCGCCCTGGAAGCACACCAGCAGAACAGCCTGGTCCTGCTGGACGAGGACGGCTGGCCGGCCGGCGGCCGCTACCGCGACAACCAGGGCTACTACTACCGCGCCTCGCACGCCGGGAAGCTGGCCGCCCGGCTGCCCGGCATCGGCACGCACAGCGACACCTTCGTCGACGACGGGGTGGTCGACCAGCGTTTCGCCTACTACCTCGGCATCAACCACGTGCTGGGACTGATCGGCGCCATGGGCTCCCAGGGCCTGGCCGAGGAGGACGTCCTGCTGGCCGCCCTGCGCCGCTTCCTCGCCGGAGAGCGGGCCGCGGCCACCGGTTCGGGCCTGCCGCGACTGCTGCTGGACGAGCCCGTCCTGCGCTGCAAGGCCAACCTGCTCACCCGGCTGAACGGCATGGACGAACTGGTCGGCCCGGTGGCCACCCAGTCCGTGTACGTGGGCATCCGCAACCCGGTCGCCAGCCGATGAGGCCCCCGAGTGCGGCCCGTGGCGGGCTTGAGGGGATCCCCTTCCGGGGGCCGGTGGCGACCGGCGCCGGGGAGTTCCGGCTCCGCCCGGTCCGGCTCCCGCAGGACCTGCCGCTGCTGACCGCCTGGATGAACGACCCGGAGGTGGCCGACTTCTGGGAACTGGACGGGCCGGCCGAGGTCACCGCGCGGCACCTGCGCGCCCAGCTCGACGGCGACGGCCGCAGCCTCCCCTGCCTGGGCCTGCTGGACGGCCTCCCGATGAGCTACTGGGAGATCTACCGCGCCGACCTCGACCCGCTCGCCGAGCACTACCCCGCCCGGCACCACGACATCGGCATCCACCTGCTGCTCGCCGGCACCGCACGCGGCCGCGGCCTCGGCAGCGTGTTGCTGGCCGCGCTCGCCGCCCGCATCCTCGACGCCGAGCCCGCCTGCCGGCGGGTCGTGGCCGAACCGGACGTCCGCAATGCCAGGTCCGTCCGGGCCTTCACCGGCGCCGGGTTCGAGCTCACCGCCGAACTCGACCTGCCCACCAAACGCGCGGCTCTGATGATCCGCGCCCGCTCCTGACACCCCCTTGGACACCATGGACAACCTGCAGCCCGAGCCGTACGACCTGCTCGGTGTCGGCCTCGGCCCGTTCAACCTGTCCCTGGCCGCGCTGGCCGACCAGGTCAGCGGCCTCAGCTCGCTGTTCTGCGAGGCCAGAGCGGAGTTCAGCTGGCACCCCGGGATGCTGGTGGACGGGGCGCGGATGCAGGTCCCGTTCCTGGCCGACCTGGTCTCGCTGGTCGACCCCACCAACCCCTGGTCCTTCCTCAACTACCTGCGCCAGCAGCAGCGGCTCTTCCCCTTCTACTTCGCCGAACGCTTCCAGCTGACCCGCCGCGAGTACGACCACTACTGCCGGTGGGCCGCCGAACGCCTGCTCAACTGCCGCTTCGACACCGCCGTCACCGCCCTGCACTGGTCCGCCGAGGAGGAGCTGTTCCGGGTCGAGACCTCGGCCGGCCCCTTCCGGGCCCGCAACGTCGTCCTCGGCGTCGGCACCCGGCCCGCGTACCCCGAGCCGTTCGCCCCGCTGCGCGGCAACCCCCGGATCTGGCACTCCGCCGACTACCTGGCCAAGCGCCACTCACTCGCCGGAGCGCGGGACATCACCGTCGTCGGCTCCGGCCAGTCCGGCGCCGAGGTCTTCCTCGACCTGCTGCGCACCCGGGGAACCGACGGCACCCGACTGCGCTGGCTCACCAGGACCAGGGCGCTCGCCCCCATGGAGTACTCCAAGCTGGGCCTGGAGCACTTCACCCCCGACTACACCCGCTACTTCCACACCCTCGCGCCCGCCGTCCGCGACCGCCTGGTCCAGTCCCAGTGGCAGTTGCACAAGGCCGCCAGCGCCGAGACCCTGGCCGAGATCCACGACCACCTCTACGAGCGCACCATCGGCCGCCCGATCGACGCCGACCCGGTCGAGATCATCCCCGGCACCGCCGTCACCGAGACCCTGGCCGGCCCCTGCGGCGGCTTCGAGCTGCTCTGCCGCCACCCGGACTCCGGCACCGAGCACACCGTCCGCACCGACGCCGTGGTGCTCGCCACCGGCTACCGCGCCGAACGCCCCGCGGCCCTCGACCCGATCGCCGAACTGATCGACTGGGACGAGCAGGGCCGGTACCGGGTCGACCTCGACCACCGGATCGCCACCGGCCCCCGGCTGAGCGGCGGCCTCTACGTCCAGAACGCCGAGCTCCACACCCACGGCGTCGGCACCCCCGACCTCGGCCTCGGTGCGCACCGCGCCGCCGTCATCCTCAACGCCGTGGCCGGCAAGACCGTGCACCAGCTGCCAGAGCGCGCCGCCTGGACCAGCTTCGCGCCGCCCACCGCCACCACCGTCCTTCCCCGACCCCAGGAGCGGAACCGTGCCGCAACACCAACCCGCTGACCATCCCTCCTCGCCGGACATCGGCCGGGTGCCCCCGTCCCCCGGCCTCCGGCCGGACGGACCCATCCCCCAGCCTCCGGCCGGGGGGACCCCCAGCCAGCCTCCGGCCGAGGGGACTCCCAGCCAGCCTCCGGCCGGGGGCACCCCCAAGGCCCGGAGGGCGGGGGGCGAGGGGTCCTTGCTCCACCGGCCGGCCGAGCTCACCGAGGAGCACTGGCAGCGGGCCTGCCGGGCGATGCTGGCCAAGATGCTCGGCGAGTTCGCGTACGAGGAACTGATCACTCCGGCGCCGGAGGCGGACGGCTACCGCCTGGAACTCCCCACCGCCGACTACCGCTACACCGCCCGGCGCGGCGCCTACGGCAGCTGGCAGGTCGACCCGGAATCGATCACCTCCACCGCCGGGGTGGACCCGCTGCGCTTCGTCCAGCACGCCCGGCACACCCTCGGGCTCACCGGCGACACCCTCGGCCACCTGCTGCGCGAGCTCACCGCCACACTGCTCGCCGATACCCGCCAGCTCGCCACCGAACTGACCGCCGCGGAACTCGCCGACCTCGGCCACGCGGAGCTGGAGGGCCGGCAGACCGGCCACCCCTGGATCGTTCCCAACAAGGGCCGCATCGGCCTCTCCGCCGGCGACGTCGCCGAGTGGGCCCCCGAGGCGCGCACCCCCAAGCGGCTGCCCTGGCTGGCCGTCCACCGCAGCCTCGCCCAGTACCGGGGCCCCGCCGACCTGTACCGCAGCGAGCTGGACAACCTGGCGGAGCTCCGGGCGCCGCTCGGCGAGCGGGCCGAGGAGTACCACCTGCTGCCCGTCCACCCCTGGCAGTGGGACGAGGTGATCCTTCCGCTGTTCGCTCCGCAGATCGCCGCCGGGCTGATCGTCCCGCTGCCCGGCGACGGCGACCTGCGGCTGCCCCAGCAGTCCATCCGCAGCTTCTTCAACCTCAGCCACCCCGAGCGCTGTACCGTCAAGCTGCCGCTCTCCATCCTCAACACCCTGGTCTGGCGCGGACTGCCGACCGAGCGCACCCTCGCCGCCCCCGCGGTCACCGCCTGGATCCACCGTCTGCGCGACAACGACCCGTTCCTGCGCGACGAATGCCGGGTGATCCTGCTCGGCGAGATCGCCTCGGTCACCGTGGACCACCCGATCTACCGCGAACTGCCCGAAGTCCCCTACCAGTACAAGGAACTGCTCGGCGCGATCTGGCGCGAACCGCTGGGGCCGGGGCTGCGACCCGGCGAGCGGGCCCGCACCCTGGCCGCGCTGCTCTCGACCGGCTCCGACGGCCGCGCCCTGGCCGCCGAACTGGTCGCCCGCTCCGGCCTGCCCGCCCGGGACTGGCTGCGCCGGCTGTTCGCCGTGATGGTGCCGCCGCTGCTGCACTTCCTCTATCAGTACGGCACCGTCTTCTCCCCGCACGGCGAGAACGCCATCGTGGTCTTCGACGAGTACGACCGCCCGGCGCGCCTGGCCGTCAAGGACTTCGTCGACGACGTCAACATCAGCGACCAGGACCTGCCCGAGTTCGCCGACCTCCCGGCCGAGGTGGAGGCCGTACTGCTCCGCCAACCCCCGGAGTACCTCTGCCAGTTCCTGCACTCCGGCCTGTTCATCGGGGTCTACCGCTACCTCGCCCCGATCGCCGAGCGCCAGCTGGGCGTCGCGGAGGACGAGTTCTGGACCCTGCTGAGTGAACGGATCCTGGCCCACCAGCGCCGCTTCCCCGAGCTGGCCGACCGCTTCAAGCTCTTCGACCTCTTCACCCCGCGGATCGACCGGCTCTGCCTCAACCGCAACCGTCTGCTGCTGGACGGTTACCGGGACCGCCCCCAGCGCCCGCACGCCGCCGTGTACGGCCAGGTCGACAACGCGCTGAACCCCGGCGGCCCGAGCGCTCCCGTCTGCCAGCGAGACCGGACTGTCACTCCCGCGCCGTAGGGTTGGAGTGCCATGACCAACGACTCCGCACCCCAGCCCCTGCCCGGCGCATCCGAGGCCCCGGAGCCCGTCTCCCGCGCCCTCGTCCCGCAGCTGCTGCACGCCGCCGTCACCGCCGTCGGCGGTGTCGAGCGCCCCGGCCAGGTCCAGATGGCCGAGGCCGTCGCCGACGCCGTCGAGCACGGCGAGCACCTGCTCGTCCAGGCCGGCACCGGCACCGGTAAGTCCCTCGCCTATCTGGTGCCCGCCCTCGCCCACGGCGACCGGGTGGTGGTCGCCACCGCCACCCTGGCGCTGCAACGCCAGCTGGTGGAGCGGGACTTGCCCCGGACGGTGGAGGCGCTGCACCCGGTGCTGCGCCGCCGGCCGCTGTTCGCGATGCTCAAGGGCCGCTCCAACTACCTCTGCCTGCACCGGGCCAACGAGGGCACCCCGAGCGACGAGGGTGAGGGCCTGTTCGACCCGGTGGAGGCCCTCGGCGGCCCCACCGGCAAGCTCGGCCAGGACGTGCTGCGGCTGCGCGAGTGGGCCGAGGAGACCGAGACGGGGGACCGCGACGACCTCTCGCCCGGTGTCTCGGACAAGGCCTGGGCCCAGCTCTCGGTCACCTCCAAGGAGTGCCTGGGCGCGACCAAGTGCGCCTACGGGCAGGAGTGCTTCGCGGAGAAGGCGCGCGAGCGGGCCAAGCTGGCCGACGTCGTGGTCACCAACCACGCGATGCTGGCGATCGACGCGATCGAGGGCGCGCCGGTGCTGCCCGAACACGCGATGCTGATCGTCGACGAGGCGCACGAGCTGGTGAACCGGGTGACCGGCGCGGCCACCGCCGAGCTGACGGTCGGCGCGGTCAACCGGGCGGTCAAGCGGGCAGCCAAGCTGGCCAACGAGAAGGCGGTGGACCAGCTCCAGGCCGCCGCCGAGAACTACCACGGCCTGATGGAGACCGCGCAGGCCGGCCGGGTCGAGGAACTGCCCGAGTACCTGGTCTACGCGGTCGCGGGGATCCGGGACGCCTGCCGCCAGATCATCACCTCGCTCGGCGAGACCAGGGACAAGGGGCTCACCGACGAGGACGCGGTCCGCAAGCAGGCGATGGCCTCGGCCGAGACGCTGCACGAGACGACCGAACGGCTGCTCGAGGGGTCCTCGTTCGACGTGGTCTGGATCGAGCGTAGCGACCGCTACGGCCTCGGGCCCGCCTCGCTGCGGGTGGCCCCGCTGAGTGTCTCCGGCCTGCTGCGGGAGAACCTCTACAAGGAGCGCTCGGTCGTGCTGACCTCCGCCACCCTCAAGCTGGGCGGCGACTTCAACGGCGTCGCCGCCTCCGTCGGCCTGCCGGCGGAGGGGCGGCTGCCGGACGCCCGCGGCGCGGACGAGCCCGAGCCGGAGCTCGGTGAGGACGCCCCGCCGTACTGGCGCGGCATCGACGTCGGCTCGCCGTTCTCGTACCGCAAGCAGGGCATCCTGTACGTCGCCAAGCACCTGCCGCAGCCCGGACGGGAGCCGGACCGGCCGGAGATGCTCGACGAGCTGGCCGAGCTGATCGGCGCGGCCGGCGGCCGGACGCTCGGCCTGTTCTCCTCGATGCGGGCCGCGCAGGCGGCCGCCGAGGCGCTGCGCGGCCGGCTCGACAACCGGATCCTGCTGCAGGGCGAGGACACCCTGGGCGAGCTGATCCGGGAGTTCGCGTCCGACCCGGAGACCTGCCTGTTCGGCACGCTCTCGCTCTGGCAGGGCGTCGACGTGCCGGGCTCCGCCTGCCAGCTGGTGGTGATGGACCGCATCCCGTTCCCGCGCCCGGACGACCCGCTGATGAGCGCCCGTCAGAAGGCGGTCGAGCAGGCCGGCGGCAACGGCTTCATGGCGGTGGCGGCCACCCACGCCGCGCTGCTGATGGCACAGGGCGCCGGGCGGCTGGTCCGGGCGGCCGACGACCGGGGTGTGGTTGCGGTGCTCGACTCACGGCTGGCCACGGCCCGCTACGGCGGCTTCTTCCGATCCTCGATGCCGGACTTCTGGTACACCACGGACCGCAACCAGGTCCGCCGCTCCCTGGCCGCCATCGACGCCTCGGCGTCGCCGATCCGGCCGGTCGCCAAGCGCGGCGCCTAGGACCTGTCCTGGCGACGGCACGTTTCAGCAGGGGCGGGGAGAGCCCGGTGCCTCCGGTGGCTCTTCCCGCCCCTGCTGAAAGGGCTTGCGCCGTGGTGCCGGCGGCGCCGTTCAGAGCCGGCGGAGGACTGCGACGACCTTGCCGAGGATGGTGGCGTTGTCCCCGGGGATGGGCTCGTACGCCGGGTTGTGCGGCATCAGCCAGATCCTGCCGTCCTCGCGCTTGAGCCGTTTGACCGTGGCCTCGCCGTCGATCATCGCGGCCACGATGTCCCCGTTCTCGGCGACCGGCTGGCGGCGTACCGTGACCCAGTCGCCGTCGCAGATGGCGGCCTCGATCATCGAGTCACCGCGCACGGTCAGCGCGAACAGCTCGCCGTCGCCGACGAGTTGACGGGGCAGCGGGAAGACGTCCTCGACCGTCTGCTCGGCCAGGATGGGCCCGCCGGCGGCGATCCGGCCGACCAGCGGGACGTACGAGGTGGAGGGCCGGCCGGCGGCCTCGGCGGTGTTGGGCCGGGCGACCTCGACGCCGCGGACCTCGTACGCCCGGGGGCGGTGCGGGTCGCGGCGGAGGAAGCCCTTGCGCTCCAGGGCCATCAGCTGGTGGGCGACGGAGGAGGTGCTGGAGAGGCCGACCGCCTGGCCGATCTCCCGCATGCTCGGCGGGTAGCCGCGCCGTTGGACGGAGTCCCGGATCACCTCGATGACCCGGCGCTGGCGCTCCGTCAGCCCGGCTTCGTCGGTGCGGATGCCGGGGGGACGGCCGGGGAGCGAGCGGGTGGGGGTCGCGACTCCGAGCGGGGAGTCCGGGGCGACGGCGTGTTCGATCGACTGGTCCGGGAGGCGGCCCGATCCGGTCGGACCGGCCAGCGTGGCACCGGCCAGGCGCTGGTCTTCGCTACGGCTCATGCTGACGTCCACGCTCTGCTGGTCCATGGTGCGCTCGGAACGCTCCTGCACCGGGATGGAGTTGCTCTTGGTATCGACGGTGTTCATGGCGGCCCCTCTTCTCGACAGGCGTTCTCCCTCTTGTCCAACTCAACTGGTGCACCTATCGAAAGGTTGCGCCAAACACACGTTCGAGTGAATTATTTCGAAGTGGGCTGACTCGATCAAGGCTTTGGGTGTACATCGATTAAATGTTCGATGGCGACAGTCTATTTCACTCCCTGTGAAGATCTCGACCCGCAGCGGCGTGGCGAGCGTCCAGACCTAGATCTTGTGGCTAGTGTCCTCGCCTGGGCCCACAAGTTGTGGTTCAGCCTCCTCTATCGCGTACAGTGGTCCAGGTCTGCTGTCACGCCTGGTTGGGAGTCCTCGGGATGCATTGCCCCTTCTGCCGGCACCCGGACAGCCGTGTTGTGGACAGCCGCGCCAGTGACGACGGGAGCTCGATCCGCCGTCGTCGCCAGTGCCCGGACTGCAGTCGCCGCTTCACCACGGTGGAGACGGCCACCCTGATGGTCATCAAGCGCAGCGGTGTCACCGAACCGTTCTCCCGGGAGAAGGTCATCTCCGGCGTCCGCAAGGCGTGCCAGGGCCGACCGGTCACCGAGGACGCGCTGGCCCAGCTCGGCCAGCGGGTCGAGGAGTGCGTCCGGGCCAGTGGCAGTGCCGAGCTCTCGACCCACGACGTGGGTCTGGCCATACTCGGCCCGCTCAAGGAACTGGACGTGGTCGCGTACCTGAGGTTCGCCTCGGTCTACCGCGCCTTCGACGATCTCGAAGACTTCGAGGCCGCCATCGCGGAGCTCCGCGCCGAGCGGCCCTTCACCGCGGACGGCGCCGAAGCCGTGCCGTCCCCCGCTGCCGCGCCCTAGTAGGGCCGGTCGGCACCAGTTGGCCCGTCGTGGCCGACGCGCGCCCGAAAACGGTGCGCAGAACAACACAAACCGTGCACAGGCTGCCGGCACCTCCGGCTGCCCGCACACCAGGAAAAGCGAGCCAGCGATGCCCGGAAGCATCGGGGCATCCGGGGCGTTTGCCCAGGAGGAGGAGAAAGTGACAGACACGACGAGCGGTTCCGCACGCGGGTCGAAGTCCGAGAAGGCGACCAAGGCGGCCGGCAAGGCCCCCAAGGGCGGCCTCCGGATCGAGCGCATCTACACCACCCCTGGCGTTCACCCCTACGACGAGGTCACCTGGGAGCGGCGTGACGTCGTCATGACCAACTGGCGTGACGGCTCGATCAACTTCGAGCAGCGGGGCGTCGAGTTCCCCGACTTCTGGTCGCTCAATGCCGTGAACATCGTCACGTCCAAGTACTTCCGCGGTGCCGTCGGCAGCCCGCAGCGCGAGTGGAGCCTCAAGCAGATCATCGACCGCGTGGTGCTCACCTACCGCGCCGCCGGTGAGAAGCACGGCTACTTCTCCACCTCCGAAGACGCCGAGATCTTCGAGCACGAGCTGACCCACGCCCTCCTCCACCAGGTGTTCAGCTTCAACTCGCCGGTCTGGTTCAACGTCGGCACCAAGCAGCCGCAGCAGGTCAGCGCCTGCTTCATCCTGTCCGTCGACGACTCCATGGAGTCGATCCTCGACTGGTACAAGGAAGAGGGCATGATCTTCAAGGGCGGCTCCGGCGCCGGCCTGAACCTCTCCCGCATCCGCTCCTCCAAGGAGCTGCTCTCCTCCGGCGGCAACGCCTCCGGTCCGGTCTCCTTCATGCGCGGCGCCGACGCCTCGGCCGGCACCATCAAGTCCGGTGGCGCCACCCGTCGGGCGGCCAAGATGGTCGTGCTCGACGTCGACCACCCGGACGTCGAGGCCTTCATCGAGACCAAGGTGAAGGAGGAGGAGAAGATCCGTGCCCTGCGCGACGCCGGTTTCGACATGGACCTCGGCGGCGACGACATCACCTCCGTGCAGTACCAGAACGCCAACAACTCCGTCCGTGTCTCGGACGAGTTCATGACGGCGGTCGAGAACGGCGACTCCTTCGGCCTGCGCGGCCGGCTGACCGGCGAGGTCATCGAGACCGTCGACGCCAAGAAGCTGTTCCGCAAGATGGCCGAGGCCGCCTGGGCCTGCGCCGACCCGGGCATCCAGTACGACTCGACCATCAACCACTGGCACACCTGCCCGGAGTCCGGCCGCATCAACGCGTCCAACCCCTGCTCCGAGTACATGCACCTGGACAACTCCAGCTGCAACCTGGCCTCGCTGAACCTGATGAAGTTCCTGCGCGAGGACGACTCCTTCGACGCCGCCACCTTCGCCAAGGTCGTCGAGCTGGTCATCACCGCGATGGACATCTCCATCTGCTTCGCCGACTTCCCGACCGAGAAGATCGGCGAGACCACCCGCGCCTTCCGCCAGCTCGGCATCGGCTACGCCAACCTCGGCGCCCTGCTGATGGCCACCGGCCACGCCTACGACTCCGAGGGCGGCCGCGCGCTGGCCGGTGCCATCACCTCGCTGATGACCGGTACCGCCTACCGCCGCGGTGCCGAACTCGCCGGTGTGGTGGGCCCGTACGACGGCTACGCCCGCAACGCCGCCCCGCACCAGCGGGTCATGCAGCAGCACGCGGACGCCAACTCCGCCGCCCGCGCCCACGACGACCTGGATGCCCCGGTCTGGGCCGCGGCCAGCGAGACCTGGCAGGACGTGCTGCGCCTCGGTGCGCAGAACGGTTTCCGCAACGCGCAGGCCTCGGTGCTCGCCCCGACGGGCACCATCGGCCTGATGATGGACTGCGACACCACCGGCGTCGAGCCCGACCTGGCCCTGGTCAAGTTCAAGAAGCTGGTCGGTGGCGGCTCGATGCAGATCGTCAACGGCACCGTCCCGCGCGCCCTGAAGCGCCTGGGCTACCAGGACGAGCAGGTCGAGGCGATCGTCGCCCACATCGCCGAGCACGGCAACGTGGTGGACGCCCCCGGCCTGAGGGCCGAGCACTACGAGGTGTTCGACTGCGCGATGGGCGAGCGCTCCATCTCGCCGATGGGCCACGTGCGGATGATGTCGGCGATCCAGCCGTGGATCTCCGGCGCCATCTCCAAGACGGTCAACATGCCGTCCACTGCGACCGTCGAGGACGTCGAGGAGATCTACTTCGAGGCGTGGAAGCTGGGCGTCAAGGCGCTCGCGATCTACCGCGAGAACTCGAAGGTCGGCCAGCCGCTCTCGGCCAAGAAGGCCAAGGAGGAGGAGAAGGCCGCAGAGCCCGCGGTCGAGAAGGTGGTCGAGTACCGCCCGGTGCGCAAGCGCCTCCCGAAGGGCCGCCCCGGCATCACCACCTCCTTCACGGTGGGCGGCGCCGAGGGCTACATGACCGCCAACTCCTACCCGGACGACGGCCTGGGCGAGGTCTTCCTGAAGATGTCCAAGCAGGGTTCGACCCTCGCGGGCATGATGGACGCCTTCTCCATCGCGGTCTCGGTCGGCATGCAGTACGGCGTCCCGCTGGAGACGTACGTCTCGAAGTTCACCAACATGCGCTTCGAGCCGGCCGGTCTGACCGACGACCCGGACGTGCGGATGGCGCAGTCCATCGTGGACTACATCTTCCGCCGCCTGGCGCTGGACTTCCTGCCCTTCGAGACCCGCTCCGCGCTCGGCATCCACTCCGTCGAGGAGCGCCAGCGTCACCTGGAGACCGGTTCCTACGAGCCGATCGATCCCGAGGACGTCGACGTGGAGGGCCTGGCCCAGTCCGCGCCGGTCGCGGCCAAGCCCGTCGTCCAGCAGCCGGTGGCCGAACATCCGAAGGCCCCCAAGGTCCAGGCTCACAACTCCACCGAGCTGCTGGAGATCCAGCAGGGCCTCAACGCGGATGCACCGCTCTGCTTCTCCTGCGGCACCAAGATGCGCCGGGCCGGAAGCTGCTACCTCTGCGAGGGCTGCGGCTCGACCAGCGGCTGCAGCTGATCACTTCCGGATCCGCTGAGCTGAACCCGTCCTGAGGGGCGGTTCCGAAGGCGGGGCGAGGACTTTCGAGTCCTCGCCCCGCCTTTTCGCATTCATCGGCAGGAGGTTCGTCGAGCAGGTCGGCGATGCGCGGGGGCTGGGGTGGTCCTGGCAGGAGATCGCGGCCTGCTATTGCTCGCGCTCCAGGGGGCCGGCCGGGCTGGCGGTGGCCGGAGCGAGGCCGGGCACATCCTGTTGGGGCTGCTGCGTGAGGGCGGTGGCGTCGCGGTTCTGGCGATCAGGGAGCGCGGACTGGATCCGGCCGCCGTGGAGCAGGGGGTCAACCGGGCGCTCTCGGCTCAGGCGGCCCCTGACACCCCGTCCCCCGGAGGCCAGTTGGGGCCAGCCGGTTTCCGATACGGAGCGCGAACGAGTGAGACGGTCTGTCAACTGGACAGTTGAGCAAATAGGGTGAATGGATATGATCTGTTGACTGCGTGTATTTGTCGACTGTTCGGAGCCTTCCCCCCGTCGGGCCCCGGACAGTGGCGCGCTGTCGTTCGGTCCGCACTGACGCCCGCCCCCGAGGATCAGGTTGATGAGAGCTCGCACGCGCCTCTACCGCGTGGCGCACCCGCACCCGAACGGCAGGACCGCGCTCTGGGCGGCGGCCGGGATCCTGGTGGGAGCGGCCACCGGGGCCGTCGCCATCGCGGTCGTCTCGGACGCCGAGCGGACCGCAGTCGCCGCGACCGTGGCGGGCGGCATGGTCCTGTGGTCGGCACTGGTCGTGGTGGCGTGCCGACAGGCCGAGCGCTTCCGCCGGATCCGCGAGGAACTCGCCACCGCCCGCTACGAGCTGACGGACATCCGCTCCCGGTCCACGGCGCTGCAGTCGGAGCTGGCCACCACCCGGGCCACCGTGACCGCACTGCGCACCAACCTCACCGCAGCGCAGAACGACGCCGAGTCCGTCCGGGCCGAACTCGCCGCAGCCGGCACCGCGCTCGCGGACGCCGAGGCGGCGACGGTGGAACTGCGCGAACGGAGCGAGGCCGAACTCGCGGCGCTGCGCGAGCGGATGGACGAGACGGCGGCCGAGCTGCGCGAGCGCACCGAAGCCGCTGAGCACGAGCGCGCCGAACTAGCCCGGCTCACCGACGAGGTGCTGCCCGAGGTGGTCGCCCGGCTGCGCTCCGGCAGCTCGGTGGACTCCGCACTGGCGCCGCACACCGCCGTCACCCACGCCGGGCTGCTGCGTACGGTGGCCGAGGAGGTCGGTCGCGGCGAACGCCAGCGGGCGGCGGCCCTCGCGGTGTGCGCCACGGCCGCCGGCCGGGTGCAGGCGCTGGCCACCAGCATGCACGCCGAGCTGCGCGAGATGCAGCACCAGCACGGCGAGGACGTCCTCGGCGACCTGCTCAGCCTGGACCACTCCACCGCCCAGGTCGGCCGGATGGCGGACAGCATCGCGGTGCTGACCGGCGCCCGCTCCGGGCGACGCTGGACCAAGCCGATCGGCGTCGAATCGATTCTGCGCGGTGCGCTCGGCCGGATCGGCGCCTACCAGCGGGTGCGGCTGCACTCCGCCAGCACCGCCGCGGTGGCCGGTTTCGCGGCCGAGGGCGTGATGCACGCGCTGGCCGAGCTGCTCGACAACGCCGCCAACTTCTCGGCTCCGCCGGCCGAGGTGCACGTCTACGTGGAGGAGGTCCACTCCGGCCTGGTGATCACCGTCGAGGACGGCGGTCTCGGGCTGAGCGAGAGCTGGCTGCGCCGCGCCGAGCAGGCCGTGTCGGCTGCTCCGCTGGACCTCACGCAGCTCTCCGCCGGTACTCGGCTCGGCCTCGCGGTGGTCGGTTCGCTGGCGCGCAAGCACGGCCTGTCGATCTCCTTCCGGCCGTCGGCCCGGGGCGGGACCGGCGTGGTCATGCTGATCCCCGAGCGACTGGTCACGCACCCGGGCCCCGCCGCAAGCCGGGCTCTGGCGGCCGCCCGTACCGGTGCGGAAGACGGGCCGCAGGGCCGGGCCGAGCACGGCCGCACCGAACGGCCGCGGGCCGAGCAGGTCCGGCCGGAGCGGATGCGCCCCGCGCTCGAACCGAGCCGTTCGCCCTCCGCCCTCATGTCGGGCACCCGCTCCGAGCAGGGGCGGTCCGAGGCGGCGGCCGGTACCGCGGCCACCGGCGACTCGGGGACGAGTGACGGCCGGCCCGCCACGGCCGGCAGCCTTCCGCAGCGCCGCCGGGGCCAGACCCTGGCGGCGGCCCAGCCGTCGGCCAAGCCGTCCGCGCCCGCGCTGTCGGCGCAGCCCGTACCAGCCGACTCGGCCGTCTCCGCGGCCCGGTTCGGCGCCTTCCGCAGGGCCCTCCAGCAGGGGCCCGACACCACCGACGCCCTCCCGAAGGATGACTCCCGATGAGCAGCAGCACCGACCGCGACCTCGACTGGCTGTTGGAGAACCTGCTGTCCGGTACGCCCGGCGCCCGGCACGCGCTGGTGCTCTCGGCCGACGGTCTCAAGCTCTGCCACACCTCGGGTCTCGGCATCGACCAGGCCGACCAGCTGGCGGCGATCGCCTCCGGGATGCAGAGCCTGGCCCACGGGGCGTCGATCGAGTTCGGTGACGGCACCGGCGGGGTCCGGCAGTCGATGACGGAGTTCCACGGCGGGATCCTGTGCATCGTGGCGGCCGGTGAGGGCGCGCACCTGGCCGTGGTCACGGACGACGACGCGGACGTCGGCGTGGTCGGCCACAACATGCACGGTCTGATCGAGCAGATCGGCACGCTGCTGAGCGCGCCGCCGCGGACGGACGTGACCGGGAACGAGGCCGCGGTGTGACCGGGCGGCCTGGACTTCCGGGCCTGCCGGGCCGTGACGAGGACCCGGACCGGCTCTACACCGTCACCCGGGGACGCAGCCGCCCGCCGGAGCACGCCTTCGACCTGGTCACGCTGATCGTCAGCGAGCAGGCGCCGGTTCCGGGCATGCAGTCCGAGCACGTCCGGATCCTGGAACTGTGCCGGACTCCCACGGCCGTGGTGGAGATCGCGGCCGAGCTCGCCCTGCCGGTGAGCATCGTCAAGATCCTGCTGGGGGATCTGTTGGAGACCCACCGGATCACCGCGCGGCACCCCCGGTTCGCGCCGACCAAGGCCCGGCTGCCCGACCTCGACACGCTGAAGCAGGTGCTGCATGGACTCCAACGGCTCTGACACCCACGGCAGGGAGCCGCGCGGTATCGCCCCGCTGCGCAGTACGGCGGAGAACGGTCTGAAGATCGTCGTGGTTGGTGGTTTCGGTGTCGGCAAGACCACCCTGGTCGGTTCGGTGAGCGAGATCCGTCCGCTCAACACCGAGGAGACGATGACCAAGGCGGGTGAGGGCATCGACGACCTGTCGGGGATCCAGAGCAAGCGCTCGACCACGGTCGCCTTCGACTTCGGCCGGATCACGCTGAACGACCGGAACGTGCTGTACCTGTTCGGGGCCCCGGGCCAGGAGCGCTTCTGGTTCCTCTGGGACCGCCTGTTCACCGGCGCCCTCGGCGCCGTGGTGCTGGTGGACACCCGGCGGATGGAGGACTCCTGGTACGCGATCGACCGGCTTGAGCACCACGGCACGCCGTTCATCGTGGCCCGCAACAACTTCACCGGGCCCGAGCACACGCTGCAGGAGGTCCGGGCGGCGCTCGACCTCCCCGACGAGGTGCCGCTGGTGGACTGCGACGCCCGGGACCGGGAGTCCAGCAAGCAGGTGCTGATCGAGCTCGTCCGCCATCTGTACCGCCTGGCGGGTGCCGAGGCCGAGCTGTCCGCTTCGTTCGCGCTGTCTGCTTCGTCCGAGCTATCCGCTTCGCCTGCGCTGTCCGCTTCGTCCGTGCTTTCGGCTGAGTCCGCGTTGCCGGCCGAGCCTGAGCCGGTGTCCGATCGGCCGGTGGGGCCGTTCGCCGGGACGCCTGCGGAGTTCCCCGCTGATCTGCCCGCCGAGTTCCGCCTAGAGGAGTGCACCCCGTGACCGAGCCCGCGATCACCCCGCCGCCGGGATGCCCGGCGCACGCGAACGCGGCCCCGCTGTACGGTCCCCGATTCCAGACCGACCCCGGGCAGCTCTACCAGGAGCTGCGCGAGACCCACGGCCCGGTCGCGCCGGTCGAGCTGGCGGGCGGCGTGCCGGCCTGGCTGGTGATCGGGTACCGCGAGCTGCAGCTGGTGACCAGCCAGCCCAAGGTCTTCGGACGGGACTCCACCCGCTGGAACATGTGGTCCAGGATCCCGGCGGACTGGCCTCTGAAGCCGATGATGGAGCCGGCGCCCTCGCTCCTCTACGTCGAGGGCGAGGAACACCAGCGCCGGAAGGCCGCGGTGACGGACGCGCTCGCGGGCGTGGACCCGTACGAGCTGAAGAAGCACTGCGAGGAGATCGCCGACGGGCTGATCGACGAGTTCGCGGGCCGGGGCGAGGCGGACCTGGTCGCGGAGTACGCGCACCGGCTGCCGCTGCTGGTGCTCTGCCGTCTCTTCGGGCTGGGTGAGGACGAGGCGCCGAGGCTGATCAGCAGCCTGCTCGCGATGCTGGACGGCGGTGCCGACGCGCTCGCGGCGGCGCAGCAGCTGCTGGACATCATGCTGCGGCTGGTGCGGGAGAAGCGTGAGCGTCCGGGCGCGGACGTCACCTCGTGGCTGCTGGCGCACGAGGCCGGGCTGAGCGACGAGGAGGTCATGCGCGACATGCGGGTGATTCTGATCGCCGGCCACCAGCCCAGCGCCTACTGGATCGCCAACGCGATGCGGTTGATGCTGACCGACGAGCGCTTCGCCGCCTCGCTCTCCGGTGGCCGACGGAGCATCAGCCAGGCACTGGCCGAGGCGCTCTGGGAGGACACCCCGACCCAGATCTTCGCGGGCCGCTGGGCGACCAGGGACACCCAGCTCGGCGGTCAGCGGATCGCGGCCGGGGACATGGTTCTGCTCGGCTTCGCCGGAGCCAACGCCGATCCGACCGTCCGGCAGGAGAACGGTGTCCCGGCGGAGGGCAACCGGGCGTACATGAGCTTCAGTTACGGTCCGCACAGCTGCCCTTTCCCGGCACAGGAGGCGGCTGAGGTGATCGCCGCGACGGCCATCGAGGTGTTGCTGGACCGGCTGCCGGACGTACAACTGGCAGCGGCCGAGAGCGCCCTGGTCTGGCGGCCCTCCGCCTGGGTACGGGCGCTGGTGGCACTGCCGGTGGCTTTCACCCCGGGGCACGCGCTCGGTTGAGCACGGCCGCCCGCCCGATGCTGTCCGGGGCGGCGTGCTCCGACCCGGGCTGCTGATACGGCCAGCCCGCATCGGGGCGTCCGAACCGGGTGCCTGATTCGGGCTGTCCGATTCCGGCGGCCTGATTCGGACCGCTGACCCGGTCAGCTCCGGGCGGGCCGTCCGATTCAGTCCGCCCGGGGTGGACCGCCTGGTTCGGTCCGTCCGAACCATCTCGTCCGATTCAGTCTGTCCACCCGAGGATCGCCTACCTGAGGAGAGAGCGGATGACCGCCCCGATAGTGATGGACCCGTTGGCCCGTGACAATGCGGCCGAAGGTGCGCTGCTGCGTGCGGCAGGGCCGGTGGTGCCCGTGGAGTTGATGGGGGTACGGGGTTGGGCGGTCACCCGGCACGCCGCCGCGCGTGATCTGCTGACGGATCAGCGGCTGGCGAAGAGTGCCGAGCACTGGGCGGCGTATCGGCGTGGGGAGGTTCCGAAGACCTGGCCGCTGATCGGGTTGGCGCTGCCCCGCCGGAGCATGGTGACCACGGACGGTGCGGAGCACCGTCGGCTGCGCGCGCTGGTCGCGCAGGCGTTCACGCCCCGCCGGGTGGAGCTGATGCGTCCGGCGGTGGAGAAGATCGCTGCCGAACTGCTCGACCGGCTGGCCGATCTGGGGCCGGTGGTCGACCTGAAGACCGCGTTCGCCTTTCCGCTGCCGATGACCGTGATCGGTTCCCTGCTCGGCGTGCCGGAGGCGGACCACGCCTATGTGCGCGAGCTGTACGAGCGCTTCTTCAGCAGCGTCAAGGACCCGGTTCAGGTTCAGCAGACGATCACCGCGCTCAATGCCTTCGTCGACGATCTGGTCGCCAAGCGCCGGGCGCAGCCGGGTGACGACCTGGCGAGCGCTCTGCTGGCGGCCGGCACCGAGGGCGCCCTGGAGGGCGGTGCGCTGAGCGACGAGGAGGCGGCGGCCACCCTGCGGGTGATCATCGCGGCCGGCCACGAGACCACGGTCAACCTGATCACCAACGCGGTGCGCGCCCTGCTCGCCCACCCCGACCAGCTGGCACTGGTCCGCTCGGGCGAGGTGGAGTGGACGGCGGTGGTCGAGGAGTCACTCCGCTGGACGCCACCG
Source organism: Kitasatospora cystarginea (assembly GCF_039533515.1). Classification (NCBI taxonomy): domain Bacteria; kingdom Bacillati; phylum Actinomycetota; class Actinomycetes; order Kitasatosporales; family Streptomycetaceae; genus Kitasatospora; species Kitasatospora cystarginea. The sequence goes on from NZ_BAAATR010000023.1 coordinate 70,305, forward strand.
ACCAGCAACTTCCTGTTCCGCTTCGCGACCGAGGACATCGCGTACGGGGACACGGTGATCCCCGAAGGGGATGCGGTGCTGGTCTCGTACAACGCGATCGGCCGGGATCCGGCGCAGCACGGTGTCACCGCCGAGATCTTCGACGTCACCCGGGACCCGGCCCGGCACCTCTCCTTCGGGCACGGGCCGCATGTCTGCCCGGGCGCGCAGCTGGCCCGGCTGGAGGCGTCGATCGCGCTCCCGGCCCTGTTCGAGCGTTTCCCCGGCCTGCAACTGGCAGTGGAGGAAAGCGAGTTGCGACCCACTCCGGCGATGGTCGTGAACAGCCTGCGGGAGCTGCCGGTCCGGTTGTGATCGGACGGTACGCGGTGGGGCCGGCCGGTGGCGGTCGCCGGCCGGTCCCCAGCACGGCCCGGTCACAAAGCGGGCACCGGCGGATGAAGGTCGAACGCACACCTTGGCGCCGGGTGACCAGTGGGTTAACGTCTTCAAGCCAGCCCAGGCCGGTCGGCCTTTTCCACGCGGCCTTCCGCCCGCTCCGCAGCCGATCTCGGATTCGGCCGGCCTCAGGTCCGCAGCTACCGGGCCTGCCGGCCTCAGGTCCGCCGTTCTCAGGTTCAGCGCAGTCAGGTCCAGTCGATCTCCGGTACAGCGCAGCGTAGTTCTCTCTCACCGCAGGCATCCAAAGCCCTGGCAAGGAGGACCGCCATGACCCTCGCCACGATCGCCACCACAGGCCGCCGATGATCCGGAACCCATGGCCGGCCCTGTCCGCCCGCCGCCGTTCACTCGCCGTACCGGCCGTCCTCGCGCTTGTGCTCGCCGCAGCCTGTTCCAACAGCACGTCCGGTTCGAAGGGCAGTAGCGGTGCGGTTCCGACCCTGACCGGCGGCTGCGCCAAGTACCAGGCGTACGCGGGGCATTCGGGAACCAAGGTGACGATGTACGCCTCGATCCTCAGCCCGGAGTCGGACTCGTTGGAGAAGTCCTGGGCCGAGTTCAGTACTTGTACGGGCATCAAGATCTCGTATGAGGGCTCCAACGACTTCGAGTCGCAGCTTCAGGTGCGCGTGACCGGCGGAAACGCTCCGGACTTCGCGATCATCCCGCAGCCCGGCCTGCTGGCCCAGATGGTGAAGAGCGGCAAAGTCGTGAAGCCGCCCGCCCAGACAGTGGCCAACGAGGACGGGTGGAATCCGGCCTGGAAGACCTATGGCTCGGTCGACGGCACCTTCTATGCGGCGCCGATGAGCGCCAACATGAAGTCGCTGGTCTGGTACTCGCCCAAGGCGTTCAAGGCAGCGGGTTACCAGGTACCGCAGACCTGGGCCGAGCTGATGGCACTCAGCGACAGGATTGCCAAGGCCGGTGGCGGGAAGCCGTGGTGCGGTGGCATCGGCTCCGGCACCGCGACCGGCTGGCCGGCCACCGACTGGTTGGAGGAGGTGGTGCTCGGTTCGTACGGCGGCGACGTCTACGACCAGTGGGTCAGCCACCAGGTGAAGTTCAGCGACCCGAAGATCATCACGGCTATGCAGACGGTGGCCGGCTGGATGCAGAACCCGGCCTGGGTGAACGGCGGGTTCGGTGACGTGAAGTCGATCGCCACCACCACGTTCCAGGATGCCGGGGCGCCGATCCTCACCAACAAGTGCTGGATGCTGCAGCAGGCTTCCTTCTACCAGGCGCAGTGGCCCAAGGGCACGAAGATCGGCCCGGACGGCGACATCTTCGCCTTCCGCCTTCCCGCGGTGAACCCGGCGGTGCCCAGCCCGGTCGAGGGCGGTGGCGAGTTCGTCACCGCGTTCTCCAACCGGCCCGAGGTGCAGGCGGTGCAGAACTACCTCTCCAGCTCGGACTGGGCGAGTAGTCGGGTGAAGGTCTCCACGGGCTGGGTCTCGGCCAACCAGGGTGTGGACAAGAGCCTCTACACCGACCCGGTCGACAAGCTCTCCGCTGAGGCACTGACCGACCCGGCTGCGACGTTCCGCTTCGATGCCTCCGACATGATGCCGCCAGCTGTCGGCGCCGCACAGGAGTGGAAGTCGCTGACCAAGTGGTTCGCCGAGGGACAGGCCATCCCGAAGGTGGCGGCTGACATCGATGCGGCCTGGCCGCAGTAGACAGTCGCCACGGGCGGCGCGGGGCCACCCGCCTGCGCCGCCCGTTTCGGACTCTGCCGTTGTTCCACTGGCCAGCTTCGGTGTGTCTTGCGCCTTCACACCCGCACGCTCGGACCCGCGTGCTCCGTATCCGTACGTCGTGCGGCGGCTGCGCTTCCTGGTGCCCCGTCTCCCGCTTGTGCGGCTTCCGTTCCTGCGACTCCCTGTTCTGCGCCGCGCGGTTGGGTGCCTCCTGGTTCTGCGCTACCCGGCTTTCTGCTCCTCGGTTCTCTGCTCTCCGGTTCTCTGCTCTCCGCTCCTGCGCTTTTCGCTCCTGCGCTTTTCGCTTCCGTGCGTCTGGGCTTCGAGGAAGGGAGTTCTCTATGCGCGCGGCCCTGCTGGCCGACTCTGCGTGGACCGACGTCACCGTCAAACTCGGGAACAGCATCGGCGCCATCGCCGCCTTCCTGGGTGTCTTGCTGGCGATCTTCTTCGCTGCTGGACGTGCGACGGGCCGGTTGGGGCGTCCACTGGCCGTCCTGGTCTTCCTGGGCCCGGCCGTCATTCTGCTGATCGTCGGTTTGGTCGCCCCGCTGGTCCGTACGATCTACCTCAGCTTCCGCAATGACGACTCCGCCCGTTTTGTGGGCGGGAGGAACTACGGCTGGGCGCTGACCACCGATTCCATCCACCAGGTGCTGCTCAATACGGCGCTCTGGCTGGTGATCGCGCCGCTGGCGGCCACCGCGCTGGGGCTGGTGCTGGCGTTGCTGATCGAGCGGATGAAACGGCAGGCGGTCTACAAGTCGCTGATCTTCATGCCGATGGCGGTCTCACTGGTCGGCGCCGGCATCATCTGGAAGTTCGTCTACGAGGCCCGTGACCCCTCCCAACCACAGATCGGTCTGCTCAGCCAACTGGCCATCAGTCTGGGCTGGTCGCATCCGCCGAACTGGATCCTCTCCCATCCGTTGAACAACTTCCTGTTGATGGCGGTGATGGTCTGGGTGCAGACCGGGTTCGCCATGGTGGTGCTGTCGGCCGCGATCAAGGCGATCCCGGACGAGGTCACCGAGGCGGCCAGGCTGGACGGGGCGCGCGGGCTGCAGCTGTTCTGGTTCGTCACGGTGCCGATGATCCGGACCACGGTGGTGGTGGTACTCACCACCGTCATGATCACCACACTGAAGGCATTCGACATCATCCGGACCATGACCGGCGGTAACTTCGGTACCCAGGTGCTGGCCAACGAGATGTACTCGCAATCGTTCGAGCAGTACAACCTCGGCCGAGGTAGCACCCTTGCGGTGGTCCTCTTCCTCGCTGTCCTTCCGCTGGTGGCCTACAACATCGTTCAGCTGCGCAAGGAGCGTGAGACCCGATGAGCGACCCGGCCGTGCCCGCCTCCGAACCCGCTCCGGAGACCCAGCCCGCTCCGGAGACGCGGCCCATCCCGGACGTGCGACCCACCCCCGGGGTACAGCCTGTGGCGAAGGCGCAGTCGACGTCGGGGAGGAAGGCGGCACAACCCGTGCGCCCCGGGGTGAAGGCTGTGCGTAAATCCTTCAGCAGCCCGCTCGCCTCGGTCTTCGTGGTCGCCGTGACGGTGCTCTGGACACTACCCACCTTCGGTCTGCTGGCCACCTCACTCCGCCCCAAGGAGGCGGTGTCGAGCAGTGGTTGGTGGGAGGTCTTCGTTCACCCCGACCTGATCCTCTCCAACTACCACACCGTGCTGTTCGAGGGCGGGTTCGGCGTCAGCGGTGGCATGATGCCCTATCTGGTCAACTCGCTGGCCATCAGCGTTCCGGCGACCGTGTTCCCGCTGGTGCTGTCCGCGATGGCCGCGTACGCGCTGGCCTGGGTGCGCTTCAAAGGAAGCGATGCCGTCTTCTTCGTGATCTTCGCGCTGCAGGTGGTGCCACTGCAGATGGCGCTGATCCCGTTGCTCCAACTCTTCTCCGGTGGTGCCCATCTGGGCAGCGTGACCATCCTTCCGGCTCTGGACATGGGAGGAACGTACGTACCGGTCTGGCTCGCGCACACCATGTTCGCGTTGCCGCTGGCCACCTTCCTGCTGCACAACTTCATCTCGCAGCTGCCTAGAGATCTGATGGAGGCGGCGGTGGTGGACGGGGCATCGCACTTCAAGATCTTCAAGTCGATCGTGCTGCCGCTCTGCACACCGGCCTTGGCCTCGTTCGCGATCTTCGAGTTCCTCTGGGTCTGGAACGACCTGCTGGTCGCGCTCACCTTCGCCGGCGGCACCCCCGAGGCCGCGCCGATGACCGTTCGGCTGGCTCAGCTCTCCGGGTCCTTCGGAGGCCGCTGGGAACTGCTGACGGCCGGGGCGTTCCTCTCGCTGATGGTTCCGCTGGTCGTCTTCTTCAGCTTGCAGCGCTACTTCGTCCGGGGGCTGCTGGCCGGATCGGTCAAGGGCTGAGCGGCTCGGGGTGCGGGCCGAGTCGGCCGGGTCCGCGCCCGGCGCCGTTGCACACCGGCTGGCTCTCCGGAGGTGGTGGGGTGGTCATCACGGCCCATCCCGCCACCCCCGGGCGCCGGTCAGTGCATCGCGGCCACTGCGCCTTCGTGCTGCCACCCCGGCCACCGCGAGGAGCATGACCGGGACGAAGATCAGGCTCATGCCGAAACCGAAGATCACTGAGGGGCCGAGTATGCCGTCGACATAGCTGCTGCCGGCGTTCATCTGAGTGAGCCAACTCAGACCGATGGTGACCAGCAGGGCGCCGCCGGCCATGAACAGCTTGGGCCCGTACTTCGCCTGCAGTGCGGAGGCGAGCTGAGCCGCGCTTGATTGCGACGCTGATGGGCAAGAAGGCCACGCCGGTCTTCAACGGGCTGTAGTCGAGGACCCGTTGGACGAAGATCGTGACGTAGAAGAAGATGCCGAACATGGCTGCCGACAGGCAGAGCATCATCACCAGGCCACCGGTCCGGTTCCGGTTGGCGAACAGGTGCAGCGGAGTGATCGGCCGTGAGGTGCGCCGCTCGATGATCAGGAATGTCGCCAGCAGGACAGCGCCGACCGCGAACGAAACCGTCGAGAGCGAGTCGCCCCAGCCGTCGGAGGCGGCCCGGATGAAACCGTAGACCAGGCCGACCAGGCCGAGCGTCGAGGTCAGCGCGCCGGGCAGGTCGAAGCGGCCCTCGTTCCGCTCCGATTCGCTGATGTACAGCGGTGCCGCGAGCGCGATGAGGACGGCGATCGGGACGTTCACGAAGAGAACCCAGCGCCAGTTGAGGTACTCGGTGAGCAGGCCGCCGGCCAGCAGTCCGATGGCCGCGCCGGAGCCCGCCACCGCCGAGAAGACCCCGAAGGCCCGGTTCCGCTCGGGCCCCTCCTCGAAGTTGGTGGCGATCAGCGCGAACGCGGTCGGCGAGCTGATCGCACCGCCGATGCCCTGCAGGGCCCGGGCGGCCAGCAGCATGCCGGAGTCCCGCGCGAGACCGCCGAGCAGTGAGGCCAGGCCGAAGACCAGCACGCCGGTGATGAAGACCTTGCGGCGTCCGAGGATGTCGCCGGCCCGACCGCCGAGCAGCAGAAGCCCGCCGAAGGTCCTGGACGCCCTCGGTTCCGCTCTGCCACCGCCCGCCGACATCCCGGATCTCGGGTCCGTGCGAGCCGAGCTGACGCAGCTCATGGAGTTCTTCAGTGCCGCATTGGACTCCCGGGCGGGAGCCGCGATGCGCGCCCTGATGGCCGAGTTGGAACATGAACAGGCCCGCACCTTCAAGGGCTTCATCGTGGAGCGGGTGCTGGAACCGGCCACCCTGCAGATCCTGCACCGGGGCGAAGTCCGCGGCGACGTCAGGCCGGGGGCCGCGACCAAGTTGGCGGCCGAGGTCGTCCCGGCCATGCTGCTCTACCGGGCCAAGCTCTGCGACGGGCAACTGGAGCCGGACTTCGGTGCGGCGATGGTCGACGAGGTGCTGTTGCCGATGGTGCGCCCGGTCCATCTCGGCTGAGCGTTGGCCGTGGCCGTGCGCTCTCCGCGCGGTTCCTTCGGGGCGCGGACGGGTCCAAACCGGCTGGGTTACGGGGTGAGCACCAGGACGTAGGCTGGGGAGGCGCCCAGGACACAGCCGAAGGACCTCCGATGCCCTACGATCCGCCGACCCACTCGGTCGAACGCTCCCTCCGTCGGGCCGGTGCCCGGTTGGTGGCAGGCCTCGATGAGGTCGGGCGCGGAGCCTGGGCAGGCCCGGTCACGGTCGGGGCGGCGGTGACCGGTCTGCGCAAGCCTCCGGAGGGTCTGACCGACTCCAAACTGCTCACCGAACGCCGCCGCACGGCACTCGCCCCGGTCCTCGCCGACTGGGTCACCGCCTATGCGCTCGGCCACGCCTCGCCGCAGGAGTGCGACGAGCTCGGCATGACCGCAGCCCTGCGCCTTGCCGCCGTGCGCGCGCTGGAGGCACTCCCGGTGCGGCCCGACGCGGTCATCCTCGACGGTAAGCACGACTACCTCGGCGGCCCCTGGCGGGTGCGCACCGTGATCAAGGGCGACCAGTCCTGCATCTGTGTCTCGGCCGCCTCCGTCCTCGCCAAGGTGCACCGGGACGGTCTGATGGCAGAACTCGGCGAGGCGTACCCGGCGTACGGCTTCGCGGAGAACGCGGGCTACCCGTCCCCGGTGCACCGGCTGGCGCTGGAGGAGTACGGGCCCACCGAACACCACCGGCTGTCCTGGGCCTACCTCGATGCGCTGCCCAAGTGGAGCCACCTGAAACGGGGGAGGGTGGCGGAGCCGCAGGACGAGCAGCTTTCGCTGGGATTCTGACGTCTTCTGACGAATCGTCCTCCTGTCTGCGCGGGTGGCCGGTCTCCTGGCGGGTGCCCGACAGGTGGGGCGCCCGTGCGCATCCGACCGGCGTTTGATAGATATCCGGGTATGCCTGTCTTCCCCGAGGAGCCGGAGATTCACGAGACCATTCCGGGCCCCGGCGTTCCCTTCCTCCGCGAGTCGGACGCACGCGCCCCCCGCAAGCCCGCTGTCGTGCCCGGGCCGCGGCCCGCGGCACCGCGCCCGGCCCCGCCGAGCGGCGGGCCCCGACCGACGCCGCCTCCGGCTCGCACGCCGATTCCCAAGCCGACGCCCGGTGTTCGCCGCCCCGCGCCCGCGGCCGGCCGCCCGGCCGGGCAGCCCGAGGTGCGCATGGTTCCGGCCGCCGTGGAGGATGTCATCGAGCGGGCGGACGAGACTGTGGACCTGCTGTTGGAGTCCGGATGCCGCCCCGGCGACATCCTGGTGCTGACGGTGGGTGAGCCGCACCCGTGGCAGCAGCACGAACTCTCCTTCGGCGCGGACCGGTACTGGGCCCAACTCGCCGAAACCGGAGACGTCTTCTATGCGGAGGCCGCCGCGACCAATCCGCTTCGGCGTGACGTGGTGGTACTGGTCGTCAACGCGGCCCGGTCCGCACGGGTCGATCAGCTGGCCCGGAAGGCGCTCGGCCACGCCGGGACGCTGCTGGTGGTCTGCGGTGAGCCCGAGTTGACGGCAGCGGTCTTCCCGGACGCGAACCGGCCGGTCCCGGTCTGAGCCGGCCTGCTCTGACACCGGTCCGCCCCTGCCGCACGAGTTCAGCTTGAAAGGCCCAACTCGTAACAGCACGGGCCAAGTGGCCGGTTCCGCCAGGCAGTCCCGCCCGGTACGGGCCGGTCAGGCTTGCGGTGGGCCGGAGCCGGCCCGGTCGGCCGATCCGGCTGGGCGGGGCGGCCTCCCACGTCGGTCTCCCCCTCGGGTCTGTGAGTCGGCATCTCCTCGCTGACGTCGGCTCACACCGGCCGCCTTACGGTGGCCCGGTACTCCGGGCCGTCCTGCCGGTGTCCTCGGTTCTGCCGAGTCCGTCCGGCCCGCGGTCCGGCACCTCACGACGGCCGCTCGAGGAAAACCCTCGACACGCACTCAGCGCGCGGCTGTGCGGCGGGCGGTCTTGAACGAGGTGACACCGGCCGGCCGCCAGGCCCATTCCGGGGCGGACTCCCGGGCGGAACGCGGCGTGAGTTCGCTGACGGTGTGCAGGGGGCCCTCGGCCCAGGAACCCGAGTGCGGTGTGCGGCCGTGACGGCCGTCGCCGAGCGACCGCCAGCCGGTCGGCGTCAGGGCGATGTACGAGCCGCACCGCAGACCGTGCAGTGTGGCCGCGTCGCGCAGCGCCCACATCCAGGAGCCGTCCTGCTCCGTCCAGTCGCCGGAACCCTCGCGGCAGTGCAGCAGGACTGCGGTTCGGGTGGGCCGCGCCAGCCGCAGATCGTGCGCGGTGATCTGTCGGAGGTGGGCAAGGATCGCGTTCCGGTGGTGCCAGCCGTCCTCGACATGCGGCCGTACGGCGAACGATGCGGAGGCCGTCGCACGGTGCCGGGCGTCCAGCACGGCCACCACGGTGGTGCCCGGCTGGGGCAGGTGCAACCGGTGCAGTTCGGTGACGAGCTCGCGTGGGGCGCGCAGCAACGGGATCCCGGAGTCGGTCCAGGTCTCCAGGTCGATGGACCGTTTCCGGGCGGAGGAAGACCGAGGTCGGTCGATGCGGCTGATCGCGATCCTCCTGACCCGCCCGCCGGGCGTACCGGTACCCGCGTACGCCGGAGGCCAGGTCCACTGGACCGCGAGCGGGGTACGGACCAATTCTCAGGTCAGACCGGTCCGACCGGCAACGACGACTAGAGGTATGCCGCCCGCATTCGGACGATCTGCCATACATATTCCGCAGCCGGACCTGAACCATTCGCCTGACGGGCCAACCGGTGGCCGGAGCCGGTGCGCGGCCGGCGGGCGAGCACCGTCAGGACGAGTGGGCGACCGGTCAGGCCTGGACCGCCAGCACGAGTGGCAACACTGCGCTCGCCCCAGCCTGTCGTAGCAGTCGTGCCGCCACCGTGACCGTCCAGCCGGAGTCGACCAGGTCGTCGATCAGCAGCACGGGACCGGGCGCGGCCGCCAGTGCCGAGGAGAGACCGACCGGTACCACCAGCGTGCCCGCGAGAGTGTTCAGTCGCTGGGCGCTGTTGCTGCGCGGACCGTGCGGCGGTCGGCCGGAGACGTACTCCAACCGGCCCAGCAGTGGTAGCCGTCCGATCGCGGCGAGCTCTGCAGCGAGACTCTCCACCAGCATCGGCCGGGTGGACGAGGCCATGGTGACGACCCCGACCGGCCGGGTGAGCCGGCTGCCGTCGGCTGTCTCCGGGCCGGCCCAGCCACCGGGGCCGCGCGCCCAGTCGGTGAGCACGCTGACCAGCGCGTCCCGTACCTCGGCCGGGACAGGACCGTCGGGGGTCTGCTCCGAGAGCAGCGTGCGCAGCCGGGTGCCCCAACCGATGTCCGAGAGCCGACCCAGGGCCCGGCCGGTCTCGGCCTGCTCGGTCGCCGGGATTCTCCCCTTGAGCCCCACGCCGAGCGCGTCCATCCCGGTGGGCCAGAGCCGACGCGGCTCGAAGGTGACGCCGGGACGTCCGAGCGCGGCCCTGGCCGCCGCCAGCGCCTCGGCGGAGACCTCCGAGGAGTGCCGTGCCCCCGCGCAGTTGTCGCAACGACCGCACGGCGACGCGGCCTCGTCGTCCAGCTGCCGCCGGAGGAACTCCATCCGGCACCCGGTCGTCGCCGCGTACTCGCGCATCGCCCGCTGCTCGGCCTCGCGGGACTCGGCGACCTTGGCGTAGCGCGCCGCGTCATAGGACCAGGCCGCGCCGGTGGCGGTCCAACCGCCACGCACCCGGCGGACCGCGCCGTCGACGTCGAGGACCTTGAGCATGGTCTCGAGCCGTGCCCGGCGGAGGTCGACCCGCGGCTCCAGAGCGGCAGTGGAGAGCGGCCGCCCGGCCTCGGCGAGGGCGTCGAGCGTCCGGCGGACCTGCTCTTCGGCCGGGAAGCCGAGCGAGGCGAAGTACCGCCAGATCGCCTCGTCCTCACGGCCGGGGAGCAGCAGCACCTCGGCCCGCGCCACGCCGCGCCCGGCCCGGCCGACCTGCTGGTAGTAGGCGATCGGCGAACTCGGTGAACCGAGATGCACCACGAAGCCGAGATCCGGCTTGTCGAAGCCCATGCCCAGCGCGGAGGTCGCGACCAGGGCCTTCACCCGGTTGGCCAGCAGATCCGCCTCTGCGGCGCGCCTTTCGGCGTCCTCGGTGCGTCCGGAGTACGAGGCGACCTGGTAGCCGCGGGCCCGCAGAAAGTCCGTGACCTCGTCTGCGGCGGCCACGGTGAGGGTGTAGATGATGCCGGAACCGGGCAGCTCGGCGAGGTGGTCGGCCAGCCAGCCGAGCCGGTGTGCGGGGTCGGGCAGCGACAGGACGCCGAGGCTGAGGCTCTCCCGGTCGAGCGGACCGCGCAGCACCAGCGCGCGGGTGTCGGCACCCGGCGTACCCACGGTGCTGGGGGCGGTCGCGTCATCCGGCCCCATGCCGGAGCGGGTCGCGCTCACCTCGGGCGCGCCCGTCCCCAACTGCTCGGCGACATCCGCGGTGACACGCGCGTTGGCGGTGGCCGTGGTGGCCAGCACCGGCACGCCGGGGGACAGCTCGGCGAGCATGGTCCGCAGCCGGCGGTAGTCGGGCCGGAAGTCGTGGCCCCAGTCGGAGATGCAGTGCGCCTCGTCCACCACCAGCAGACCGGTGGCGGCGGCGAGCTTGGGGAGCACCTGGTCGCGGAAGTCGGGGTTGTTCAGCCGCTCCGGGCTGACCAGCAGGACGTCCACCGCGCCGGCGGCGATCTCGGACTGGATCTCGTCCCACTCCTCGGGGTTGGCCGAGTTGATGGTCCGGGCATGGATCCCGGCCCGGCCGGCCGAGTCGACCTGATTGCGCATCAGGGCGAGCAGTGGAGAGACGATCACGGTCGGGCCCGCACCGCGGGCGCGCAGCAGGGCGGTGGCGATGAAGTAAACGGCCGACTTGCCCCAACCGGTGCGCTGGACCACCAGGGCGCGGCGATGGTCGATGACCAGGGCCTCGATAGCGAGCCACTGGTCCTCGCGCAGTGCGGCGCCGGGACCGGCCAGCTCGCGCAGCACGGCCTCCGCCCGGGCCCGGACGGCGGCGCGGTCGGGGGTGGTGTCTTGGGCTTCGATGGGTGCGTGCATGGCTCCATGGATACCGGGTGAGACGGACAAGCAGCGAATGCCGGGAATGGGCAGGGTTCTGAATATCAGAGGACAGTCCGCCAAGTTGGTGCCTTTTATCCGGAAATGTTGCCAATTTTAATTCACCCGAATGAGTGAGTTAGTGCTGTAACCCCCGGTTTGTCCACAGGTTGGAGCCGGCCCCGGCCACAGGGTGCCGAGCTGCGGCACGCTTCCCGGCATGAACGAGGACTTCACTTCCGCCGTGCCCTTCGGGCCCGTTCCGCGACGCCTCCCCACCCAGCTGCCCGTCCGGATGCGAGGGCCGGCCGACATGGCAGAAATGCTGCCCTACCTGCTGGGTTTCTTCCCCGACGACAGCATCGTCGCCGTGGGCCTGAGCGGCCCCCACCTCCAGCAGGGCGGGGTGATCAGGCTGGACATCCCCGACGACCCCGTCCGGTGGCAGTCGATGGGGACGGAGGCGGCACGGCTGCTGGTCGAGCTGTCCGAGCAGCGCGATCGCCGCCCCGAGCAGGTACTGCTCTACCTCTGCCGAGACCCCGCGAGCGGTGATGGCCGCAGCGTGGTCGCGGAGCTCAAGCCGCTGGCGCAGTACCTGGCCCAGGCGTTCGGTGACCTGGACGTCGTGGTGAAGGAGTCCCTGTGCGTCTCGGCCGGCCGCTGGTGGTCCTTCCTCTGCGCCGGGACGGGCTGCTGCGACCCCAGCGGCGTACCGGTTCGTCCGCCCGGGATGGTGAGCCCGGCCGCTGCGGCGGCCACCTTCGCCGGGCTGGCCCCCAGGGGCAGCCGGAAATCGATCGTCGCGGGTCTGGCGCCGATCGGACCGCCCGACGACGAGCCGCAGCGGGTGGCGATCGAGCGGGCGGGCCCCCAGCTGCTCCGCGAGATGACCGAGCCGGGCGGCCGCCAGGCCGCGGTGGCCCGCACGGTCGAGCTGCTCGACGAGAGCATGGCCGAGTTCCAGGCAGGTGCGCGCGAGATCGCCCCCGAGCGCGTGGCGAGGCTGCTGGTCGGCCTGCAGGACAAGATGGGCAGGGACCGCGCCGCCGAGTACGCGGAGTCGGAGGAACTCGGCTCCGCTCAGCGGCTCTGGCGCTTCCTCGCACAACGCTGCGTCCCGCCCTTCGAACACCTCGCGGCGGCGCCCCTGACGCTGCTCGCCTGGACGTCCTGGCTCGCGGACGACTCCGCGACGGCACGGGTCGTGCTGGCGAAGGCACTCGATCTCAACCCCGAGTACACGCTGGCACAACTGATCTACGAGTCGCTCAACGGCGGGTTGCTGCCGGACCAGCTGCTGGAGAGCGTGCGCCGGGAGCGGGCAGTCCGCCGCGACCCGGAGCTGCCGTCCAGGGCTCCCTCGCCCGCCGATCAGCCGCCTGCGCCGGACGTCGGGACCGGGCGGGTCACTGGAACCGGCTCGGTCGCCAGCACGGCGAAGCCTGAAACACCGGCGCCTGAAACGTCGATCGACGGGACACCCGCCGGTGGATCGCCGTCCGAAGAACCACCGGCCGCTGCCCCACCGGGCACAACACGGGCGGGTGATCGGCTGCCCGACGAACAGGTCACAACAGCGGTGCCCGACGAGGAGGCCGGAGGCACCGCGAAAGTCAGGGAGGGCACTCCGGTTGTCCCGGACCTGGACTGTGCGTTGCCGGCTGTTGCGAGCGGGGTGGCATCTTCCGGCGCCGACGAAGGTCGGGGGCCAGGCGAGGTCCGGGGTCCCGAGGCCGGCTACGGCCGGTCGGACCGGGCTGCCGATCGTGGAGACCCGAGCCGCCCCGGCCGAGGCGGCCTACGGAGTCAGGTTCGTCAGGCGGGCCGGCGGCTGTCGGGCAGGCTTCGACCGGAGAGGCCGGGGGCGGCGGCGACTCAGCGCGCTGCCGTCCAGCAGCACGGCGGTGCTTGCCGACGTCGCGCTCCCAAGTGGAACAGGAAGCCGGCATGAGCGAGTGCTCGCCCCGGGCGACCTCGCCCGCCCGGGCCGGAGGCGTGGCCACTGCGAAGTGGCCACCGCCCCGGCGCCGATGGGGCCGTGTGCCGTCGACCGAGCGGATCACCCGCCTCAGCCGCTGGCTCACGGATCGGCTACAGCTCGCCGCGCGCCATCCTGATCAGCCGGTCCAGCACCGCTCCGCCGCTCACCCGCAGACCGTCGTGCTCCCATTCGTTGGTCACCCAGGTGCGCAGCCCCCGGACAGCCTGTGCCGTCTCCAGGGAGTCGGCGGTGTCCACGTACATGTCGTCGTGGAAGACCACCGCGAAGACCGGCACCTGGTTGCCGGCCAGCCGCACCGGGTCGTACAGATCGGGCCAGTTGCCACGCTCGGCGAGGAACTGCGCCGTCTCACGCAGCGGTTGGAGCGCCGGGTCGGTCTCGAACAGCGCCGGGAAGATCATCTCGCCGGTGAACAGCACCGGCCGGCCCTCCGCCAGCGCCTGCTCGGCGTCGAACTCCGGGAACTCCTTGCGGACACTTTCCGCCGCCCACTCCGTCCCGGCCGGGTCCACCGAACGCTGGCCGTAGATCGACTCGTGCAGCACGGCGTACAGAGGCCCATGAGCGAAGGACAGCTGCGCCTGGACACCGGCGAGGAAGGTGTCCGACAACTCCGGCCCGTCCAGGCCTTCGACCCAGGCCTCTTCGAGCAGGTAGTGCAGCGTGTGCGAGCCGGTCCCGAATCCGAGCAGCATGCCGAGCCCCTGGAACGCCTCGACGGTCAGCAAGCCACCGTCCGGAAGCCGGGCCGCTGCCTGGACCAGGTGCGCGGCGATCCGCCGAACGCGTTCCACATCCTGCGGGTAGCGCGCGTAGTGCGCCTCGTTCTTCCTCGCCACACGCGGGTAGGCGGCGCGGTACACGTCCTCCGCCGAGCTGCGCAGCCCCGCCAGTCCGCCGGTCACGAACGCCTCGCGAAGGCCCTCCGGGGCCAGCGACAGGTAGGTGAGCGTGCAGAAACCGCCGAAGCTCTGGCCGAGCACGGTCCAGCGGCCGTCCTCGCCGAGCAGCCGACGGCGGATCACTTCGGCGTCCCGGACGATCGAGTCGGCTCGGAAGTGGGCGAGGAAGTCCGCCTGTTGCTCGGGGGTTCCGCGCCGAGCGAGCGTCTGCCGGTTCGCCGGAGTGGAGCGTCCGGTACCGCGCTGGTCGAGCAGGAGCACCCGGTAGTCGTCCAGGGCCCGGGCCAGCCAGCTGTCCCGGCCCAGCGGGCGTGCGGCCTTGCCGCCGGGGCCACCCTGGAGGAACAGCAGCCACGGCAGCTCGTCCGATTCCCGTCCGGCGGCTACCACTTCACGGGCGTACACCTCGATCTGCTCACCGTCGGGCAACTGGTGGTCCAACGGCAGCTGGAAGACGTGGTCGGTCGTGACGATCCCGGGCAGTCGGCTGGTGGTGGACATGCAATTCCTCGGTATGAGCTGGTCATGGGCGCGGCACGGCGGATACCAACGCGGATTCCGGTGAGGGGCCCGCCGCCCACGCACCGTACCGTGCTGCCGTACCGGGACCCGGTGCGGCGGCCGGCACCGAGGCAACCGGTCTCGGGGAACGGCTCCGTCCTCCGGATGCACGACCGCCGGGAACGGCCGTCGGAACCCAGCGTGCGAATCAGGGCCACAACCCGGCTCGGAGTCGAACGGACTTGCCGCTCGAGAAGATTGATCGAACCTTCCCTCGATTGGAGCCGGCTCGGAGCGACACCGGCGGTCCAGCAACAGGGTGTTGGTAGAGCGGTTGTCATTGCTCCGGCGTGACCTGGGGGAGGTGAGCCGCGTTCATCCTGCGGGGTGTCGCCCTGCGGGGTGTTGCCACCGATCGGACTGGTGCCGAGTGCTCGGGAGGCGGAGGTGTACGGGACTGGCCGTCTCGTACCCGTCCTGGGGTGGGTCGTGTCGGTGCTCGCGGAGCCCGGCCCAGGCCGGGACGGGTGAGGAGCGGGTAGGCCGGTTCCTGGGTCTGACCGGCCCGCCGGAGCCCGCCCGCCGCGCAAGGCCGGACAGGCGACGTGAGTGGGTGCCGTCGGGGGAGGCACCGAGTGCAGGGCGAAGAGCCCAGTCGTCGGCGGGTGTCCGCCCGTGACGGCGGTAGACATCAGATCGCGATCGAGCACGCTCGCGGCCGACCGGTACGGCCAGCCGTCGGTCGGCCGAGGGAGGAGAGCCAGGTGACCGCCATCAGGCCGCCAGAGGCAGTGCCACAGACGGC
Organism: Kitasatospora cystarginea; assembly: GCF_039533515.1. NCBI lineage: Bacteria > Bacillati > Actinomycetota > Actinomycetes > Kitasatosporales > Streptomycetaceae > Kitasatospora > Kitasatospora cystarginea. Next base: position 85,719 of record NZ_BAAATR010000023.1, read on the forward strand.
GCCGCCGACCGCACCACCATCCGCATTGTCAGCTCGGGCCGTTCCCCGCTCAGAAGCGGCGCCGGTTTCCGCGGCAGCGGTGCCGACGTCAGCCGCACCGCCGATGCCACCCGAACCGCTGCCGGCTGTCGCGTCGTTCGAGGAATCGCGATTCGGATTGCTGCCGACCCGACCAGGCATGGCTATCGCCACCGCCCTTACCGCCGCTCCCGGGGCCGCCCCGGCTGAGGCCCCGGCACGTCCAGCGGTGCCTCCCGATCGGCCGGTCAGGGGCCTGGCGCGCCCGGCGCACCAGGCACGTCCCCAGCAGACGCCCCTGCACACCGCTGCCCACGCCGGAGTTCTGTGCGTCAACGCCCCGGCAATGGCCGTCTCCGGGACCGATGGCCAGCTCCGCGGCCAGAGCCTCCACGGCTTCTACCGCTCGGGGATCCGAGTACTGGCCCGAATGGAACTCCGGCTGGGCGGACTCGAGCCGCTGCCCCTCCAGGGGGCCCTGACATCGGCGGCCGAGGCGCGCTTCGTCGGTGCGGTCCGCATCCCCGGGGATCCTGACCCGGATCCTGCGCTGACCGTCGAGCGGCTCCGCCACGCCGACGGTGTGGAGACCATCACCGTACGGAACACGGGAGGCCGTCCGGCCCGCCTTCCGCTGGAGATCGCCCTTGGGACGGACCTGGGGTCGCTGGCCGACATCGCCGCCGGGCGGCGGCTGGCCGACCTCCAGGGCCAGGTCCAGTCAGCCGGGCTGCGGTGGGTCAGGCCGGGACGCAGCACCACCGTCGCAGCACGTCCGTCCCCGCACGCCGTCCTTGCCGGCGCCGGGGTGCTGCGTTGGGACTTGGAACTGAAACCCGGCGCCCGCTGGTCGGTCGAACTGCAGGCCGAGGCCGAGTCCTCGGTGGCGGCCTTCCGCCCCCCGACCGGTCGTGCCCAGGGCGTGCCACTGCCCTGGTCGGAGCCAGGGGTGCGGTGCGACGACCCCCGGGTGGAACTGCTCGTCCCACGTTCCCTGGACGCACTCGGCGGTCTGCTGCTGGCCGATGCCGACCGGCCGACGGACCTCTACACAGCGTCCGGGGTGCCGTGGCGGTTCGGTCTGACCGCGGCCGACGCGATCTGGGCAGCCAGGCTGATGCTGCCCCTCGGCACACGTCTGGCAGCCGGGACACTGCGTGCCCTGGCGCGGCGTCAGCACCACAGATCCAACAACCCGGGTGGTCGAGCAGCCTCCGGCATCACCGCAGGCTCGACGTCCACGGTGGCAGTGCCGGCCGCGTCGACCGTGACCGGGGCAGAAGGTGCGGCGGGTATCGGGCCAGGGCCGTGGGCCGGGCCGGAGGGTCTCCTCCCGGGCGGGCTGAGACACGGTGGCCCAGAACTTCCGCCGTCCTGCACGGCCACCGAGGCCACACTGCTCTTCGTGACCCTGTTGGCCGAGGCCTGGCGCTGGGGGTTGCCCGAGCAGGAGGTCGCCGAGCTCCTCCCGGCTGCCGAACGTGCTCTCGCCGCCTTGCGCGCCAATGTCAGCGACGAATCGGGGGCCTTCCTGTCCGACGGACCGGGCAGTTTCGTGACGGACCTCGGACGTTCTCCCGAGGAGCGGGCCGCCCGTCCACTGCCGCCGCGCTGTGAGGTGCAGGCACAGGCCTACCGGTGCGCGCTGCAGGGGGCCGAGCTGCTCGACGCCTTCGGCCGTCCCGGCGGTGCGGAGTGGCGGGCGTGGGCGATCAGCCTGCGCGAACGCTTCCGAGAACAGTTCTGGATCGATGACCTGTCAGGCGGTCGTCCAGCAGCGGCACTCGTGGGCCCGGGGCATCCGGTGTCCGCGGTCGCGGCCTCTTTCGTGCACCTCCTCGACTGCGGGCTGTCGGCCGATGGCGCGTATCACGAAAGCCTGCTCGACCGAGAACAGACCCGGGCGCTCGCACAGCGTCTGGTCGCCCCCGAGTTCGACTGCGGTTGGGGCCTGCGCACCCTGAGTGCGAAGTCCCCGCGTTTCAACCCGCTCGGGCACCGCAGCGGCGCGGTCCGGGTGCACGAGACCGCGCTCGCCGTCGCGGGGCTGGCCGAGGCCGGGTTCGAACGGGAGGCCGGGGTACTGCTGGAGGGCCTGTTGAGCGCGTCCGTGCAGTTCGAGGGCCGGCTGCCCGAGATGTACGCCGGCGAACAGCGGACGACGGGCTGCCCGCCGGTGCCGCACCCCGCCGCCTGCCGCCCGGCGGCGGTCTCAGCAGCCGCATCGGTCCACCTGGTGCTGACGCACGCCGGAGTACGTCCCGATGTCCCAGCAGGCCGGGTGGTGGTGCGCCCTGCCAGCACGGCTCCGCTGGGCGAGCTGGAGCTCACCGGACTGCGCGTGGCGGGGGAGCCGTTTTCGGTCAGGATCAGCCGGATCGGTGTCGCCGTGGTGGAGGAGGCACCGCCGGCACTTCAGCTGGGTACGCGCTGAGCCGCGTGTCCATGGTCCGACACGATGCCGGATGGACAGGCCGGTGCGGAGGGGAGACCGGGAGAAGGAGGACAGAGACGAGGCGGGACGGTGACGGCGGAGGCGGAGATCACGGAGGAAGCGGGTGACTCGATGCTGGAGCGGCGCGAGTCCGCACAGGAGGAACCGGTGCGGCGATCGACACGGACAGCCTGTCGACGGGCAGGAGCAGCGCGATGGTGTAGTCCGACAGATCAGCCCCGTCTGTCCCGCACAACCCTGTGTTTATCGTCAGAAAGACGACTATGATCGTCGCCATGTCGCGTTATGACCGGTCGGCCTTCCCCCCGTTCGCTGTCACGGTCGACTTGGTGGTGCTGACGGTGCGCGAGCACGCGCTGTGTGCACTGCTGGTACGTCGTGGTGAGCCTCCGTTCCAGGGGTACTGGGCGCTGCCCGGGGGCTTCGTCCGTCCGGACGAGGGCCTGGCTGAGGCGGCCTCCCGGGAGCTGGCCGAGGAGACCGGCCTGCGCGCGCACTCCACTCCGGGGCACGGTGCGGCCGGTGCTCACCTGGAGCAGCTGGCGACCTACGGTCACCCTCAGCGCGACCCCCGGATGCGAGTGGTCAGCGTGGCGCACCTGGCGCTGGCGCCCGACCTGCCCACCCCGCGCCCCGGCGGAGATGCTCGCAGTGCCCGCTGGGCGCCGGTCGCCGAGCTGCTCGGGCCGGGCCAGACCGAGGGGGTCCCCCTGGCTTTCGACCACGGCGAGATCCTCGCCGACGGTGTGGAGCGGGCCCGGTCCAAGATCGAGTACTCCTCGCTCGCCACCGCGTTCTGCCCGCCGGAGTTCACCGTCGGCGAGCTGCGCCAGGTCTACGAGGCGGTCTGGGGCGTGGCCCTGGACCCGCGCAACTTCCATCGCAAGGTCACCGGCACCCCGGGATTCCTGGTGCCCTCCGGCAGCACGACGACCCGCCAGGGCGGCCGCCCGGCACAGCTCTTCAAGGCGGGCGGAGCGACCGACCTCAACCCGCCGATGCTTCGTCCCGAGTCCTGACAGGTCGGCCGGCGGCCAAAGCTGGACGAGAGTGAACTGATCACCTTGCGGATCTGTCGCCTGATTGAGTGAGCTGCGCGGCCGTGCCGTGCATGATTCATCCGCAATGTCCGAACAATCTCGTGGTGCGGCCTAGTGTGCTGGCGCGGGTACGCCCCCGGGGACCATCCGTGGTGCCCGCAGACCCAGTCGACCTAAGGCATGGGAGCAGGCAGCGATGATTCAGATCACCGGACTGACCAAGGTCTACCGCCGGGATCGCCCGCCGGCTCTGCTGGACCTGACCTTCGACGCCCGCCGGGACACCGACCGCCGCTTCGTCCTCGGTACGGTCCTGCTCGGCGACGCCGCCGTCGCCGCGGTGCTGGCCCACCAACTGCCTGCGGGCGCCCTCTCGGTGCCGGCCGCAGTCCGGTCGGTGACCGCGGTCGTCCCGCTGCTGCCGCTCCCGATCGCCGCACTCGGAGCGGGCGCACTGGGAGGCGCTCTCGTCACCGGGGACGTCCCGAGGCTGGCGGCCGCGGGCACGATCCTCGCGGTGTACGGGGTGCTGATGGTGCTGGCCGGCTGGGCCGGGCTGCTCGCGACCCCGCTGGTGCGCAGTGCGGCCGCGGGGCTGCTCATCCTCTGTGCGCTCCCCGCACTGTTGGAGCCGGCGCTCGTGCCGGTGCTCCGTCAGCCGGGTCAGCCGCTGCCCGACCAGATCCGTGAGCTGCTGCCGTTCCAGTACGGGCTGGACTGGCTGGGGGCCGCTACCGAGGGGGCAGCCGCGGCGCCCGGTCCGGCGCCGGCCCCCGCACTGCAGCCGCTGTTCCCGGCCGTCTTGCTCGCCTCTGCGGTGGCCTTCGTGGGCGTCTGCCTTCTGGTGCAGGGCCGGCGGCGCGCCTTCTGACTGAACGTCGGCGCCTTCCGCCGGCCGCCGCCGAGGGCGTCGGTACGACGGGCCCGGGCCCGTCCCGGGACAGCGCGCCGCGATGTGATCCGGACCGGCATGGCGCGGCACAGCCCACGGTGACCTGGTCGGACAGGGGGCGTGCAGCGGGTCGGGCGGCCGCCCTGGGGTGGCGACCCGTCACGGCAGTCGAAGAGGAGAGATCGAAAAGAGCGGTTTCTGCCTGATAAGAAGTCAATTATCCGGTCAGGGGCGATCACCCTTTCGTGTGCTTTTCACGAGAATTCTCAAGCCGACACCACCGATCGCCGACAAAGGACGTGTGAGTACCCTTGCGCACCCCACCATGACCGCAGCTCGTTCGGCAGACCCAGTCGGCGCCGGCGAGCTTGACCGCTTCTCGTACGCCGATCGGCCCACTCCGCCCCCGCCACGCTGGGAGGGCGCGGAGGCCGACCTCGGCAGGGTCGGCCGGAAGACCACCAGCAGCCGCGGCCGCGGTCTGCATGGCCAGTTGGTCCAGCAGCTCGGCCAGATGATCGTCTCGGGCGACCTCGGGGCAGACCGCCCGCTGGTCCCCGAGGAGATCGGCCAGCGGTTCGAGGTATCCCGCACCGTCGTCCGCGAGTCGCTGCGGGTGCTGGAGGCCAAGGGCCTGGTCAGCGCCCGGCCGAACGTCGGCACCCGGGTCCGCCCGGTCAGCGACTGGAACCTGCTCGACCCCGACATCATCGAGTGGCGGGCCTTCGGCCCGCAGCGGGACGAGCAGCGCCGCGAGCTGTTCGAGCTCCGCTGGGCGATCGAGCCGCTCGCCGCCCGCCTCGCCGCCGGACACGGCCGGGAGGACGTCCAGCAGCGGCTGGTGGAGCTCACCGAGGTGATGGGCCACACCGCGGCCCAGGGCGACCTGGTCAGCTTCGGCCGGGCCGACACCGAGCTGCACGCACTGGTCCTGCAGCTGGCGGGCAACCGGATGCTGGAGCACCTCTCCGGGATCGTGGCCTGCGCCCTGCAGGTCTCCGGCGGCTCGGCGACCACCTGCGAGCGGCCCTCCGATGCCTCGGTCAGCCTGCACGCCCGGCTGGTCGACGCGCTCGGCACCGGCGACGGCACCGCTGCCGAGGCGGCGGTCCGGGCGCTGCTCACCGTCCATCCGGAGATCGAGCCCTCGGTGCCGGGTCCGCGCGAGCACTGATCCGGCCCGGCTTGAACCGGGCTCCGGACCGGGCACATCCCGGAGAAGCCCGGGGGCCCGTCCGGAGGAGACCGGGCGCCCGTCCGGAGAGGACCGGGTGGCTCCCGGACGCGAGATCGGGCACCGCCCGGAGACAATGGCATCACGGCCCTTCGGCCGAACCGACCGAGCTCCGCGACCGCCGCAGTCCCCGGACCGCCGCGGTCGCGCGGCCGTCCGGGCCGGCCGGGAGGGCCGTCTTTGCGCCGACGCACCGGTGTGACCGGCGCCACGACGGCCATGCGTAACACTTGAGGGGCGGCAGCGATGTGTACGGAGCGGAAGCAGCTCCGGAATACCAGCCCAGTGTCAGAATGCTGTGTTGGTCTGCGGCGCTGCTGCCGTCCTACAGACCCAGTCCTGGGGCTCCGAGCCGGTCGGAATCGACACCGCGCGTCATCGCGTGTCACTTCCCGCTCCTCGGGTGGCCAGGTACGGGGTTCGAGTCCACTCATCGTCCGAGAGGTTGTTCGTGTCGGCCAGCACATCCCGTTCGCTTCCCCCCGAGATCGCCGAGTCCGCGGCTCTGCTCGCGCTCATCGAGCGGGGCAAGGCCCAGGGGCAGATCGCCGGTGACGACGTGCGCCAGGCGTTCGAGGCAGACCAGATCCCGGTCACCAAGTGGAAGAACGTCATGCGCAGCCTCAACCAGGTGCTGATTGAGGAAGGGGTGGACCTGATGGTCAGCGCTGCTGAACCCGCCGGGTCCAAGCGCAAGAGCGTTGCCGCCAAGAGCACCACCAAGCGCACCGCGACCAAGGCCGTCACCACTCGGACCCCGACCGCCCCCACCCGGCCCCCGGTACGGATCGCTCCCGCGGCGACCCCGGCGGCCCCGGCCGTTGCCGCGGTGGTCTCCACCACCGAGGTCACGGTGGTGGAGAGCGTCGAGACCGCCGAGCTGAAGGCCGTGGCCAAGAAGGTCGCTGCCCCCGCGAAGAAGGCCGCCGCGAAGAAGACCGCCGCGCCCGCCAAGAAGACCGCCGCCAAGAAGACCGCCGCCAAGGCGGCCAAGGGTGACGAGGAGCTGCTCGGTGACGAGGAGCTGCTCGACGATGTCGCACTGCCCGGCGACAAGGCCGAGGGCGACGCTCCGGAGGAGGAGTCGGAGGGCTTCGTCCTCTCCGACGACGACGAGGACGACGCGCCGGCCCAGCAGGTCGCCGTCGCCGGTGCCACCGCCGACCCGGTCAAGGACTACCTGAAGCAGATCGGTAAGGTCCCGCTGCTCAACGCCGAGCAGGAGGTCGAGCTCGCCAAGCGCATCGAGGCCGGTCTGTTCGCCGAGGACAAGCTCAGCGCGGCCGACAAGCTCGCCCCGAAGCTCAAGCGCGAGCTGGAGATCATCGCCGAGGACGGCCGTCGCGCCAAGAACCACCTGCTGGAGGCCAACCTCCGCCTGGTGGTGTCGCTGGCCAAGCGCTACACCGGCCGCGGCATGCTCTTCCTGGACCTGATCCAGGAGGGCAACCTGGGTCTGATCCGTGCGGTCGAGAAGTTCGACTACACCAAGGGCTACAAGTTCTCCACCTACGCCACCTGGTGGATCCGCCAGGCGATCACCCGCGCGATGGCCGACCAGGCCCGCACCATCCGCATCCCGGTGCACATGGTCGAGGTCATCAACAAGCTGGCCCGCGTCCAGCGCCAGATGCTCCAGGACCTGGGCCGCGAGCCCACCCCGGAGGAGCTGGCCAAGGAGCTCGACATGACCCCGGAGAAGGTCATCGAGGTCCAGAAGTACGGCCGCGAGCCCATCTCGCTGCACACCCCGCTGGGTGAGGACGGCGACAGTGAGTTCGGTGACCTGATCGAGGACTCCGAGGCGGTCGTCCCGGCCGACGCGGTCAGCTTCACCCTGCTCCAGGAGCAGCTGCACTCGGTGCTCGACACCCTGAGCGAGCGCGAGGCCGGCGTGGTCTCGATGCGCTTCGGCCTCACCGACGGCCAGCCGAAGACGTTGGACGAGATCGGCAAGGTCTACGGGGTCACCCGTGAGCGCATCCGCCAGATCGAGTCGAAGACCATGTCGAAGCTGCGGCACCCGTCGCGTTCGCAGGTGCTTCGCGACTACCTGGACTGATTCCCGGACCGCCCCCGAAGGGCCCGGAGCCTTGCGCTCCGGGCCCTTCGGCCTGTCCGGACACCGACGGCGTAGGGGTGCGCGTCATCCAGCCCTGCGCCGGATCGCTCGTGCGGGTGGTGCGGCGACGGGCGTCGGAACTTTGCGTAGTCGATCACATACGCTGTGCCGGTTGTCCGCTGCCGAACCTGTCTGGAGAAACCGGTGCTGCCCACCCTGGACGTCCATCCGGCCACACTGCCGCCTCGCAGGCGCCGCCGCCGGGTGGTGACGCTGGCGCTACTCGCCGCCCTGCCGGCCTCGCTGATTGCAATGACCGTCGCCGCCGCGCCCGCCGAGGCACAGCGACGCGTGGTGGGCGGCGGGATGGTCACCACCGCCACCCATCCCTGGATGGTGGCGGTGGCCAGCCGCAGGGAGTTCGGCAACTCCCGGTCCGGGCAGTTCTGCGGCGGCACCCTGGTGGCGCCGACCAAGGTGGTGACGGCCGCGCACTGCTTCTACGACGAGCACACCGGCCGGCGGGTGGACCGGCCGGGGTTGCGGGTGGTCGCAGGCAGGGACGACCTCACTCGGCGTACCGGTAGGGAGATCGAGGTCCGCGAGGTGCTTGTCCACCCCGGCTACTCGTACGCGACCAACATGCAGGATGTGGCGGTGCTCACGCTCGCCGAGGCCCAGCCGGCGTCCGCCGCGCTCGACTACGTGGCGCCCGGCGAGACGGAGCCGTACGCGCCGAGCACTCGGGCGCAGGTCTACGGCTGGGGTGACACCAGGGGAGACGGTAGTTACTCCAACACCCTGCACGGCGTCGATGTGCCGATCGTCCCGGACGAGGTCTGCGCACGCGCGTATCCGGGCGGCCCGGAAGGGGCGTTCGACGCCAGGGGAATGGTCTGCGCGGGGGAGGAGCGCGGCGGCAAGGACGCCTGCCAGGGCGACAGTGGCGGTCCGCTGTTGGTGGGTGGCCGGCTTGCCGGGCTGGTTTCCTGGGGCACCGGTTGCGCCGACCCCAATCACCCCGGCGTCTACACCCGGCTGGCGGCGGTGTCCGACTGGCTGCACTCGGTGATCTGACGACCGCTCTCCGTACTCCCGTACTGACCTTGGGTGTTGCGGTGGGCACGCTCCGACAGCGTGTCAGTTCGGTCGTGGGGGCGGGGGCGGGAAACGCCGCAGCCGGACGGCAAACCCCTTGCGGGGCCTGCCGTCCGGCTGGTGTCGGCCTGGCTCGACTCAGCTCGCCGGGCGAGCGTCGAGGTCAGCGCTCGTCGTCGGAGGCCGAGGCGGAGGTCGTCGAGAGGCGACCCGTCTCGTCCTGTATTTCGACGGCGATCTTCTTGAGCTCGGGCTCGAACTTCCGGCCGTGGTGGGCGCAGAAGAGCAGCTCCCCGCCGCTTGCGAGTACGACGCGCAGGTAGGCCTGGGCGCCGCAGCGGTCGCAGCGGTCAGCCGCGGTGAGCGGGCTCGCAGGTGTCAGAACAGTAGTCACGTCGCCTCTTCTCTAGCTCGACGAGCTGTCGTACCAGGGTGAACATCCAACCAGGTCGAAATCGTTCCCGCTCGTGGCTTTTCTTCTCTGAGGATTCTGCTGTGTTGTTGCTGAGGACGTGCCCAGGGCTTCGGTGGTTCATGCGTACCGATTCCCAGGATCCGCCCCGGCCCTCGAACGCCCTGACGAAGCGGGATCGGGGTCCGCGTAGCATAATCCTCAGCTGGGTTGGAGCATAAGCCCCGTCCCCGGCACCGGTAGCCTGCATCACAGCAGTTCCGCCGCCTGTCGTTGGCGTCTCGGTGCGCCAGGACCCTTGGTGGCAGGTGGAGATGGCGCTCCCGGGTACCGGGCTCCGGCGCGGGTCTTGTTCGCGCAGCGCGTACAAGCTGCGCGGGCCGAGCCGTCTGTGTCTCAGGCATTGGGAACACTGTGCGAGTCGGCCTGTGGACCGGGCCGGAAGTCAGTCGAGCGTCGGACGGAAGTCGGACGGGTCAGAACTTCGATGAGGAGCACCGCGTGAGCGCTGAAAAAACCGTGCCGTCCGGCTTGTTGGCCGGAGACGACGGTTCCAATTACACCGCTCGGCACCTGCTCGTCCTGGAGGGCCTGGAGGCTGTCCGCAAGCGTCCGGGCATGTACATCGGGTCGACCGACAGTCGCGGTCTGATGCACTGCCTGTGGGAGATCATCGACAACTCGGTGGACGAGGCGCTCGGTGGTTTCTGTGACCGGATCGAGGTGCTGCTGCACGAGGACGGCTCGGTCGAGGTGCGCGACAACGGCCGTGGCATCCCGGTCGACATCGAGCCGAAGACCGGGCTGTCGGGTGTCGAGGTCGTGATGACCAAGCTGCACGCCGGCGGCAAGTTCGGCGGCGGCTCCTACGCCGCCTCCGGTGGTCTGCACGGTGTCGGCGCCTCTGTGGTCAACGCGCTCTCCGCGCGCCTGGACGTCGAGGTGGACCGCGGCGGGCACACCCACGCGATCAGCTTCCGGCGCGGCACCCCCGGCATCTTCACCGAGCTCAGCCCGGACGCGCCGTTCGAGGCGACCAGCGGGCTCACCAAGAAGGGCAAGGCGCCCAGGGGCCGCACCGGTACCCGGATCCGCTACTGGGCCGACCGGCAGATCTTCCTCAAGGACGCCCGACTCTCCCTGGAGAGCCTGCACAACCGGGCCCGCCAGACCGCCTTCCTGGTCCCGGGCCTGACGATCGTGGTCCGTGACGAGCGGCTGACGGAGAGCGACAAGGTCGAGGAGACCACCTTCCGTTTCGACGGCGGCATCGGCGAGTTCACCGAGTTCCTGGCTCCCGACCGGGCGATCTGCGACGTGCTGCGGCTGCACGGCGAGGGCAGCTTCAAGGAGACCGTCCCGGTCCTGGACGAGCGCGGGCACATGACCCCGACCGAGGTCACCCGTCACCTCGGGGTGGACATCGCGCTGCGCTGGGGCGCCGGTTACGACTACACCCTGCGCTCCTTCGTCAACATCATCGCCACCCCCAAGGGCGGCACCCACGTCACCGGCTTCGAGCGCTCGCTGGCCAAGACCGTCAACGAGGTGCTGCGGGCAACCAAGTTGCTGCGCGTGGCCGAGGACGACATCACCAAGGACGACGCCACCGAGGGCCTCACCGCGGTGGTCACCGTCCGGCTCGCCGAGCCGCAGTTCGAGGGCCAGACCAAGGAGGTGCTCGGCACCTCGGCGGCCAACCGGATCGTGGCCGCGGTAGTGGCCAAGGAGCTCAAGGCGTTCCTGAGCTCCGCCAAGAAGGAGCAGAAGGTCCAGGCACGGGCCGTGCTGGACAAGGTGGTCGCCGCCGCCCGTACCCGGGTCGCCGCGCGCCAGCACAAGGAGGCGCAGCGCCGGAAGACCGCGCTGGAGACCTCCTCGCTGCCCGCCAAGCTGGCCGACTGCCGCAGCGACGACGTCGACCGCAGCGAACTGTTCATCGTGGAGGGCGATTCGGCGCTCGGCACCGCCAAGCTGGCCCGCAACTCGGAGTTCCAGGCGCTGCTGCCGATCCGCGGCAAGATCCTGAACGTGCAGAAGGCGTCCGTGAGCGACATGCTCAAGAACGCCGAGTGCGCCTCGATCATCCAGGTGATAGGGGCGGGTTCGGGCCGTACCTTCGACATCGACCAGGCCCGCTACGGCAAGGTCATCTTCATGGCCGACGCCGATGTCGACGGTTCGCACATCCGCACCCTGCTGCTGACGCTCTTCCACCGCTACATGCGCCCGATGGTCGAGCAGGGCCGGGTCTTCGCCGCCGTCCCGCCGCTGCACCGGATCGAGCTCACCAACCCCAAGCGCGGTCAGGAGAAGTACCACTACACCTACTCCGACGCCGAACTGCGCAGCACCCTGCTGGAGTTCCAGCGCAAGGGGCAGCGCTGGAAGGACCCGGTGCAGCGGTACAAGGGCCTCGGTGAGATGGACGCCGACCAGCTGGCCGAGACCACCATGGACCCGCGCCACCGCACCCTGCGCCGGATCAACCTCGGCGACCTGGAGCAGGCCGAGAAGATCTTCGACCTGCTGATGGGCAACGAGGTCGCGCCGCGCCGGGAGTTCATCGTGGACTCGGCCGCCACCCTGGACCGCTCGCGCATCGACGCCTGACGGTCGCCGGTTGGAAGGGGCCCTCCACCTACGGGTGGAGGGCCCCTCGCCCTTCCGGATCAACCCTGGCTCCGAGGTCTCGACGGCCCGCGCTCCGTAGCGTCGGTGGTGTCAAGGAAGCACCCCCGTCCGGTCGGAGAAAGCGATGCCCGCCCTCACCAACGTCCTGATCGCGATCGCGGTGGCCGCACTGATGGTCGGCCGTCAGCTGCGTGCCCGCAAGATCGACACCGAGCGCCGGTTCTGGATCCTCCCGGTGGTCCTGGCCGGGCTCGGGCTGCGCGATCCCGCGCTGATCGACTCCACCCACCGGGCCGAATCCGTCGGACTCCTGGCCACCTCGATCGTCGCGGTGCTCGCGGTGGGTTCGGCGTGGGGCTGGACCGTCCGGCTCTGGCAGGAGAGCGACGGCAGCGTGTGGGCCAAGGGAACCATGGCCACCGTCGCGGTCTGGGGTGTCATGATCGCCATTCGGGTCGGTCTCTACGGCCTCGGCTCGGCACTCCACGTGCACCAGAGCAGCAACGCCCTGCTGCTCAGCGTCGGGGCGCTGCTGCTGGTTCGCGGCCTGGTACTCAACTGGCGGGCCCGTAGCCTGGAACGGCCCTGCGGTGCCGGTGTTTGATCCGGCCGTCCCAGTAACGAGAGGACCGTCCGTGCCGCTGGAGGAGTGGACCCGCTGGCCGCCCCGGGAGGGGCTGCGCCGCGAGGAGAGCATGCCCCGGCGGATCATCGCGTGGGCCACCAGGGCCGTGGTGTTCACGGTGATGATCTGGGGCACCTTCTCACGCGGCCGCTTCGGGTTCTGGACGGCCGCCGCGGTGGTGGCGGAGATCGTGGCGGCCGCGGTCCTCGCCACCGCCCTGCACCGGTGCAGCCGCGACCAGCGGTTCTGGCCCACCATGGCGGCCACGGCCGGGCTGCTCGTGGTGGGCGCGCTGGCCGAGTGGCAACACGCCGTGCCGCTCTCGGACATCATCTGGCTCGGCCTCGGGGTGACCGTGCTGGTTCGGCTGCCGCGTGGGCCGGCCGTGCTGGCGGCGGCAATCTCCTTCGGTACGTACGCCGCGGTGAGCTGGGCGAGCTGGCTGTCCACCGTCTCCACCGTCGGCGGCCTGGCGCTGCTCGGATGCCTGCTGAGGCTGGACGCCGAGTCCCGGGCTACCGCGCACCGGCTGCTGGTCCAGGAACGGGCAGCGCACAAGGCCGAGGCGGAGAACGCGGCGCTGGCCGAACGGGCCAGGATCGCCCGGGAGATCCACGACGTACTGGCGCACAGCCTCTCCGCACAGCTGGTCCACCTGGAGGCGGCCCGGTTGATGCTGGACACCGGGGCGGAGCGCGAGCAGGTCAGGGAGCGGGTGGTGGCGGCCCGGCGGATGGCGCAGGACGGCCTGACCGAGACCCGGCAGGCGCTCTCCGCGCTGCGCGGCGAGTTCACACCGGTGGGGGAGTACCTGGTGGAGCTGACGGGGCAGGAGGGCGCGGAGCTCATCGTGCGCGGCACGGCCAGGCCACTGGCCGCCGAGGCCGGGCTGGCGGTGCGGCGCACCGCCCAGGAGGCGCTCACCAACGTTCGCAAGCACGCGCCCGGCAGCCGCGTCACGGTCCGGCTCGGCTACCTGGAGGGCCGTGTGGAGCTGGAGGTGCGCAACACCCGTCCGCCGCGCGGTGCGGGCTCGGGAGAGCTCGCTGCCAGCGGAAGTGGGTACGGTCTGCTGGGGATGCGTGAACGCGCGGAGCTGCTCGGCGGCGAGTTGCTGGCGGGCCCGGAGGACGGAGGCTGGCGCGTGCTGCTGCGGGTGCCGGCGTGAATGAGGTGGGGCATGAGTGAGCGGCCGACCAGGGTGGTGGTCGCCGATGACCAAACGGTGGTACGCGAGGGGATCGTGATGCTGCTGGGGCTCCTGCCGAACATTGAGGTGGTCGGTGCGGCGGCCGACGGCGAGGAGGCCGTCCGGCTGGTGGCCGAGCAGGAGCCGGACGTGGTCCTGATGGACCTGCGGATGCCGCGCTGCGACGGGGTCGAGGCCACCCGCCGGATCCGGGCCGAGCATCCGAACACCGAGGTCGTGGTGCTCACCACCTACGCCGACGACGACTCGCTCTTCCCCGCCCTGCAGGCCGGTGCCCGCGGGTACCTGACCAAGGACGCCGGCGCCGAGGAGATCGCCCGGGCCGTCGCGGACGTCTGCTCCGGCGCGGCGGGACTCTCCCCCCAGGTGCAGCTGCGGCTGCTGGAGCGGCTGTCGCAGCCTCCAGCGCCACCGGCGCTGGGGCAGGACGGGCCGGCTCCGGGGGCGCCGAAGCCGGCGGCCCGGCCCGAGCTGCCCGACGGGCTCACCGTCCGGGAGGCCGAGGTGCTGGCGCTGATCGCCGACGGGCTGTCCAACGCGGAGATCGCGCGGGAGCTCTTCGTCAGCCAGGCGACGGTGAAGACGCACATCAACAACCTCTTCGCCAAGACCGCCGTCCGGGACCGCGCGCAGGCGGTGGCGTACGCGTTCACCCATGGGATTAGGCGCAGTTTGTGAGCTGACGTTTCGCTCACCTGATCAGGTGAACGTATCCGCAATCGGCCATAAGGGTGTGCGCAAGGGCTCCATCATGGTCCGGTCAGCGGGCGTGCGGAACCGCATACTCCGCCACCTGCACCAGCACACCGACGCCCCACCCCCCTCGTGGCGTCCAGGTCCAGGAGCAGCATTGGCACAGCAGGAGAGGTACGACTGGTGGGCGGCGCGGCCCATCAGGCGCAAGGCGGTCCTCGGGTCGCCGGCGGTACGCCTCGCACCGAGGCGGTCGGCGGTGAGGCCGGCCGTCGAGTCGGCGGTGGAGGCCTCACCGGCGCCCGGGCCGGCCGGGACGGCTCCGGCGACCGACGCCGCCGAGGTCTACCGGGCGGTGCAGGCCAGCGCGCCGTTCCAGGAGATCCGGCGCGGCTACCGCGGCTTCGTGTTCCCGGCTACCGCGGCCTTCCTGCTCTGGTACCTGCTCTACCTGGCCGCGCAGGCCGTCGCCCCGGGGCTGATGCGCAGCCAGGTGGCCGGCCCGGTGAACGTCGCGTGGCTGCTGGGCCTGTTGCAGTTCGCCTCCACCTTCCTGCTCGCCTGGCTCTACGCCAGGCACGCCCGTGACAAGCGGGACCGAGCCGCGCTCGGCCTCCGCTGGGACACCCAGGACCAGCTGCGATGACCCCGGCCCCGAACCCCCGCCTGGCGCCCACGGCGACCGCCCAGCCGGAAGCCTCGTACCTCGCCCCGCACCCGGCACCGCTCACCACCACACCGCCGCAGCCGGCCTCCGCCCCCACGCACACCGGGAGCGGGATGCTGACCGGCGGCGCGCACCACGACCTGGCCGTCGTCCTGTTCGCGGTCATCGTCCTGGTCACCCTCGGCATCACGCTCTGGGCCGGGCGTCGTGGTCAGGCCGCCGAGGACTTCTACACCGGCGGGCGCGGCTTCACCTCGCTGCAGAACGGCTTCGCCCTCTCCGGGGACTACCTCTCAGCCGCCTCCTTCCTCGGCGTCACCGGCCTGATCGCGCTGTACGGCTACGACGGCGTGCTCTACAGCATCGGCTTCCTGGTCGCCTGGCTGGTGGTGCTGATGCTGGTCGCCGAACTGGTTCGAAACGCCGGGCGGTACACCCTGGCCGACGTGCTGGCCCTGCGGATGCGCCAACGCCCGGTGCGGGCCGCCGCGGGCACGGCCGGCGTGGTCGTCACCCTCCTCTACCTGATCGCGCAGATGGTGGGCGCGGGCAGTCTGGTCGCCCTGTTGCTCGGTACCGACAGCGGCCTCGCCAAGACGCTGACCATCATCGGGGTCGGCGCACTGATGATCATTTATGTCACGGTCGGCGGGATGCGGGCCACCACCTGGATCCAGATCGTCAAGGCCGGGCTGCTGCTGACCGGCGCGGCGCTGCTCACCGTGCTGGTGCTGGTCCGCTTCCACGGTGACCCGTCGGCGCTGATGCGGGCCGCCGCCCGGAACAGCGGCGTCGGCCGGGCCTACCTGGAGCCGGGGCTCAAGTACGGCGCCAGCGCCGTCAGCCGGCTGGACCTCTTCAGCCTCGGCCTCGCCCTGGTGCTGGGCACGGCCGGTCTGCCGCACATCCTGTCCCGCTTCTACACGGTGCCCACGGCCCGGGCGGCCCGTCGCTCCACGATGTGGGCGATCGGCCTGATCGGCGGCTTCTATCTGATGGCCATCGTGCTCGGCCTCGGCGCCACCGCGGTGATCGGCGCGAAGACCGTACGGGCCGCCAACCCCGCCGGGAACACCGCGGTCCCGCTGCTCGCGCTGGATCTGGGCGGCGGTATGGGCAGTACCGGTGGCGTGGTGCTGTTCGCGCTGATCTCGGCGGTGGCCTTCGCCACCATCCTGGCCGTGGTCGCCGGGCTGACCCTGGCCTCCTCCGCGGCCTTCGCCCACGACCTCTACGCGAGGGCCTGGCGGCGCCCCGGCGGCCGGGAGGTGACGGAGCGCCAGGAGGTGATGGCGGCCCGGGTGGCGGCGGTGGCCATCGGGGCGACGGCGATCGTGCTCAGCCTCTTCGCCCAGCAGTTGAACGTGGCCTTCCTGGTCGGACTCGCCTTCGCGGCGGCCGCCTCGGCCAATCTGCCGACGCTGCTCTACACCCTGTTCTGGCGCCGCTTCACCACCCGCGGTGTGGTCTGGTCGGTGTACGGGGGGCTGGTCCCCGCCGTCCTGCTGGTGGTGTTCTCGCCGGTGGTGTCCGGGACACCGGCGGCGCTCTTCCCCGGGGTGGACTTCCACTGGTTCCCGTTGGAGAACCCCGGTCTGGTCTCCATTCCGATGGGTTTCCTGGCGGGCTGGATCGGTACCGTCACCTCTTCCGAGGTCGCGGACGCCGACCGGTACGCCGAGCTGGAGGTCCGGTCGCTGACGGGCGCCGGCGCGGCTTAGGGCCTGTCCGGTCGCCGGGGGTGTGGGGAGCCGAGCCGCGGCTCCCCACACCCCCGAGGCATCAGCGGGTACAGGTGGTGATCTGCTCCTCGGCGCTCACCGCCGGGCCACCGGTCGCACAGACCATCGTTCGGTACTCGGTGACCACCGAGGGCGTGGACAGCTGTATCGTCCCGCTGCGGATCATGGTGGTGGAGACGACGGTCTCCCAGGGACTGCCCCAGGCGCGCTGGATCTTCACCTCCACCCGGAGCATGGTCAGCTGGTCGTCGGCGGCGTAGACCCTGGCCGAGCCGACGATTCCGGAGCCGCTGCCGCTCGCCTGCTGCCAGGCGCAGGGGCGGTTCAGGGCAGCGAGGCATGCGGGGGTCACGGCCTCCGGGGTAGCCGGGGCGGCGAGCGAGGGTCCTGCCGCGGCTGCCAGGATCGCCGCCGTGCCGACCACCAGACCTGCGATACGCGAGATCATGGCACTGTTCTCCTTTGAATCAGAGCCGGATGTGCTTGCTCTGCCGACTATTTCATCCGCGTAACGCGCTAGTCACTATGGGTAACGTCACGTTTCGTGATCGGTCATAGTGAGAAGAGTTACCAGTTTCGGAAATTCCTGTCAGGTTCGCGTAGAGCGCGGGTGTTGAAACGATCGGCTTTGAACGGTCGACGGCGTGTACCGGCGGGCGGCGGAGGGGGTGACGGGTCAGTCGCGGGACGACAGCAGGTAGCGGTGCTCGGGGCACCCGGTGTCGCCGTAACGCGGACTCAACCGGCTGTCGCGCTCCAGCTGTTTGAGGTGGCGCTGGGCGGCGGAGCGGCCCAGCCCGGAGCGGTCGGCGACCTCCTGGGCGGAGAGCGGACGGCCGGCCCGTCTGAGGACGCCGAGCACCAGGTCGGTGGTGGGCGCCGAGTGACTTCGACCGTGCCGCCGGTGAGCGCGTCGAGTGCGTTGTCGACCAGGTTGCCCAGCACGTTAGTGCGCCGAGGCGATCAAGGCCCCCCTGTCGATGTTCACCGCTGACGGGGTGATGCCGCCCGACGGGCCGAAGGCCGTCCTCGCCGTGCTCGGCGCCTTCCACTCGGACGTCAAGGGCAAGGAGGGGTCGATCGACCCGAGCAGGACCTACAGCACCGAGTTCGTCAGTAGGGCCGGCTGAGCCAGTGGTCGGCCGGCGGCCCGTCCCCCGCCCATGGCGGATGACGGGCCGTCACCGCTGCGGCGGTATCTCCCGCAGTGAGACCACGTCCATCCGGGACGGGGTGCCCGGGGCCTTCCCGCAGCTCTCCGGGCGGGCCGGCTCGCTCGCCCGCTCCGCGACCTCGGCCAGCCAGCGGCGACCGTCGCTGTGCCGCACCTCGATCGCGTCTCCCGCCCGGCCGACCGCGAGGGCGTCGGCCGAGGTCTCACCGGTCAGCAGCCGTACCGCGTGCTCCGCCGCCTGGCCGGGGCGGTCCCAGTACGAGCGGCCCCGCGACCACTCGGGAAGCATGTGCCCCGCGGCCGTCGCCGCGAGCACCTCCTTGGCCGCCGTTCCGGTCAGCCGCCCATAGGCGTAGCCGTACGGCAGGACCAGCATGGTGGGGGAGAAGCGGTGACCGCCCAGGTGGGTGATCTCCCAGACCTCGCTGTGCCCGGCCGCCGCGAGCTCGGCCGCCAGCGGACGGCCCAGCAGCGCGCAGCAGCGGTCCCGGCGGCCGTTGGTGCACACCAGCGCGATCGGGCCGCCCACGTGGGCCTCGCCGAAGCCGCCGTGCTCGCCGGCGCCGAGGGCCGCGAAGTCCAGTTCCAGCAGCTCCGCCGGATCCTCCACGGCGGCCCGGCGCACCCAGGCGCGGCCGGGGGCGGTGTGCGCCACGATCGCCTCGTGCCGGACGGCGGGCAGGCAGTCCGCGTGCCGTCCGGGGTGGCGGATCAGCGCGATCCGGACACCCGTACCCGCGCAGGCCGCGTCCAGGGCCCGGCCGACCTCGGCGTCCAGATGGCTCTCGGTGAGTGCCTTGGCGCCCCACGGCCCGGACTGCTCGATCAGCAGCCAGGTGGCGGCGGTCGCGGCGGTGGCGGCCAGCGGCTCGGTCAGTTCGCGCGACAGCGTCGTACAGGTGATCACCCGGGCAACCCTACCCGCGGGTGGTGTGGGCCACGAGGGTGACGGAGAAGCGGGAGCGGTGCCGGCGAGTGTTTCGGACAGTCGTCCGATCCCGGCGTCGCAACGCTATGCTGACCGGCATTACCAAAACTTGACTGTTCCTTGGGGGAGTCTTGGGCTCATACTTCTCGGTCGAGATCGGCGATCTCGACAGACTGCTCGCGGATCTGCACCGGAGTCAGGACGAGTTGCGGACCGCGCTCAACGCGATGCGGGACACCGGCCCGAAGGCCACCGGCAGCAAGACCCTCGACCATGCCTGCGGCGAGTTCCACGACGGCTGGGACGACGCGATCAAGAAGATCGCCGACGCCACCCGGCAGGTCGAGGAGGGCCTCACCATCACCAAGCGGGGCTACGCGGAGACCGAGCAGGTACTGCGCGGCGCCTTCAGTGGAGGCGCGGCATGAGCGAGACCGCGCAGTTCCCCGCCCTCGGCTTCGACCCGGCGCCCGGCAGTCCGGCGAGCGTCGACGCCCTGGTCGGCAGGCTGACCACCGCGGCGGGCGCCCTGGAGAGCGCCCAGCAGTCCCTCTCCTCGCTCAACAGGGCCGGCGGCTCCTGGCAGGGCGACGCCGCCCAGGCCTTCGCCGGAAAGGTCACCGAACTTCCCGGGCTGCTCAGGGACAGCGACGACGCGGTGCGGACCGCGGCTCGGCAACTCCAGTCCTGGCGCGACCAGCTCACCTCCTACCAGGACACCGCCCGGCGCTACGAGGCCGAGGCGCAGGCGGCCAAGCAGCGCCGCGAACAGTGCGAGAAGACCGAGCAGCAGGCCCGGATCCGCTACGACAGCGCGGCCGACTCCCCGGCCTTCGCGTTGGCCGGCCGGTACTTCGCCGACGAGGCCCAGCTCCGCGACGCCCAGGCCGGGATCGACAGCGCCCAGCGGGAGTTGAACCAGGCGGGCAGTGAACTCGACGACGCCAGAAGGGCGTTGGGGGACGCCCAGGACGCCTTCGAGGCGATAGTCAAGCATGCCGGGGAACTCAGGGAGGACCACCAGGACTCTGCCGCCAAGGTGGCCAAGGCACTGCGCACGGCCAACCAGAGCGCCCCCGAGACCAGCCTCTGGGACAAGGTCAAGGACTCCCTCGAGCGGGCCGGGCACGCCATCAAGGAGTGGGCCACCAAGCACGCCGACCTGCTGAAGAGGATCGGCGACTGGCTCTCGATCGCCTCCACCGTGCTCGGCGTCGCCGCACTCGTCACGGCCTGGTGCCCGCCGCTCGCGGGTGCCCTCGTCCTGGCGGGTGGCGTGCTCTCGGCCGGTGCACTGGCCACCCACGGCCTGGCCAAGCTGGGCGGCGCCGACGTCGGCGCGATGGACCTGATCGGCGACGGGCTGGGCATCCTGCCCGCCGGCAAGTTCTTCGGTACCGCCCTCAAGGGCGGTACCAAGGTCACCGCCAAGCTGGTGCCCAAGGTGGTCAACGGCGCGCGCTCCTCCACCGGGATGGTCCGCGAGGTCGGCAAGAGCCAGCTCGTCCGGCACATCGGCGACGCCACCCGCGGCAGCGCCGTCCGGACCACCCAGGCCGCGGAGCGGGGCGCCGACCTGGTCACCGAGTTCAAGGCGCTGCCCGGCCTCGGCAACCGGATGAAGCTCGCCTGGGAGACCCACGTCGGGGTCACCGCGGGCGAGACCCTGGTCGAGGGCTTCAAGACCAGCAAGCTGGCCCAACTCCCGGTGCTGCGCGACATACCGTCGCTCAAGGCGGCGATCCGCGCCGACGGATCGCTCGACCCGATGTCCTGGTGGTCGCGCGGCCCGCTCGTCGTCCCGCAGCTGCCGGGCATCGTCACCGACGTCCGCGACGCCGTGAAGGGGGAGTAGATGTACGGCCACGCCGCTGTGCCCCTGCCGCCCTCGGCCGGGCCGAGGTCCAGGCTGGGCCTGCTCCTCTGGCTCCCGGTCCAGGTCGTCTGGGTGCCGGTCGACACCCTGCTCCGGCTGCTGGTGATGCCCTTCCTGGAACTGAGCTCGTTCCTCACCGACGGCGAACGGCCCGACGCCGAGTCGCTCAGATTCGCCCTCCGCCCGCTGACCCGCTGGGTCGGACCGGTACGCCTGGTCCGGGAGTGGGGCACGGACCCGGCCCGCCGGGACGCGCACATGAACCGGCTCTGCTCCGCGGCGCTACGGGCGTACGGGCCGAACGGCCTGCGCCGGTGGTCCACCTGGCGGTACGGCGTGCTGGGGGACGCCGTGGTGATCTCGCCGAAGGACTACCGGGGCCTGACCGCCGAGCGGATCCACGCGATCGCGGCCTCCCGCGGCCTGCGAGCCCGGTCCGCCGGACCGTCGGGGGTCAGCCTGACCCCCACCGGATGGGTTTCGAAGTAGGAGGCAGGCCATGACCGACACCAGAGGCGAGACGGGACCCGGGCCGCAGCGCGGCTTCGACTTCGACGTCCCGGTGCACTTCCACGACCTGGGCATGCACCTCACCGACGAGCAGCGCTGGGCGCATCTCTCCGAGGTGGCCGCCGAGATCTGGTCCGGCGGCACCGGGTACCAGCGGAAGACCGTCCAGCGGCTGTACGCCGACCTGGCCGGTGCCGCTGCCGCCGACGGCGCGAGCTACGCCGGGATCTGCATGTTCGCCACCGAGGACGACCGGGTCAGCAGTGCGTCGCTGATCGTGCGCAGCGAGACCATCGAACCCGCGGACGTGGAGACCGTCGCCTCCGTGCTGCACGAGACGCTCTCGCTCAACCCCGACTGCGACGTCTACCGCACCGAGGTCGAGGCGGGACCCGCGATCGTGCGGTTCACCGGTATCCAGTGGACACCGCCCCCGGCCGCCGAGGGCGCACCACGGCCCGCCGCGATACCCATGGCGCAGATCGACGTCCACCTGCCGCTGCCCGAGGTCTCCTCGCTGCTGGTGATGTCGCTGACCACGCCCTCGCTCCCGGACCTGCCGCACTACGTCGCCCTGCTCTGTGAACTCGCCGAGAGCGTCCGACTCCTGGACGACGAGCCGGACCGGCAGCCCACCGGGAGCGAAGCCAGGATCCAGGCCGCCTTCGGATGAGACGCAGGGAGGCGGAAGCTCGGTGAAGGCGGCCGCGCGAGACATCGGTGATGATCTCGCGCGGCCCCGGCACTGCTCCGACTACCTGGCCGGGCCGGCCACCGCGACGATCGGCTTCGACACCGGCGTACCCGAACCGTCGCGGCGCGGGTCGCGCTCCGGCAGGTCCACCGGAGCCCCGCCGGCCGCCGAGGCCAGCGCCGGAGCCGGACCCGCCCAGGCGAAGGCCAGCGCACTCTCGCCACGAAGGAAGCGCTGGCAGCGCACCCCGCCCGTCGCCCGGCCCTTGCGCGGGTACTGCTCGAACGGCGTCACCTTCCAGCTGGACTGCACCTCGCCCGCCAGCGTCCCCGGGGAGCCCGCGACCGAGACCACCACCGCGTCCGCGGCCGGGTCCACCGCCGTGAACGAGATGACCCGCGCCCCGTCCGAGAGCTTGATGCCGGCCATGCCGCCCGCCGGGCGGCCCTGCGGACGCACCTGGCCCGCCGGGTAGCGCAGCAACTGCGCGTCCGAGGCGATGAAGACCAAGTCCTCCTCGCCGGTGCGCAGCTCCACCGCGCCGACCAGCTCGTCACCCTCCCTGAGGGCGATCACCTCGAACTCGTCCTTGTTCGCGGGCCATTCGGGCACCACCCGCTTCACCACGCCCTGCACCGTGCCCAGCGCGAGCCCCGGCGAGGACTCGTCCAGCGTGGTCAGCGCCAGCGCCCGCTCGCCCTCGTCGAGCCGCAGGAACTCGCCCACCGCGGCGCCGCCGGACAGCGACAGCGAGGGCGCCGGCGGCAGCGCCGGCAGGTCGATCACCGGCAGCCGCAGCACCCGGCCGAGTGACGTCACCACACCCACGTCGCCCCGCGCCGTGGCCGGCACCGCTGAGACGATCACGTCGTGCTTCGAGCGCTTCCCCACGGGCTCCGCCAAGTCCAGCGGCTCACTGTCCATCGTCCGCGCCAGCAGGCCGGTGGCGGACAGCAGCACCCGGCACGGGTCGT
Source organism: Kitasatospora cystarginea (assembly GCF_039533515.1). NCBI lineage: Bacteria > Bacillati > Actinomycetota > Actinomycetes > Kitasatosporales > Streptomycetaceae > Kitasatospora > Kitasatospora cystarginea. Next base: position 108,657 of record NZ_BAAATR010000023.1, read on the forward strand.
CCGCCACCTCCAGCGGCACCGACAGCGCCGCACTCGGCACCGCCCCCGCCTCCAGCAGCACCGTGCGCCGCTCGGTGCCGAACTGCTTGGCCACCGCACCCAGTTCGCCCGACACCACGCCGCGCAGCTTGGTGTCCGACTCCAGGATCTCGGTCAGCTCGGCGATCTCGGTGTTCAGCTTGCGCTGCTCGTCCTCCAGCTCCACCCGGTCGAACCGGGTCAGTCGGCGCAGCGGAGTGTCCAGGATGTACGAAGTCTGAGTCTCCGACAGCGAGAAACGCTCGATCAGCCGCTCCTTCGCCTGCGCCGCGTTGTCGCTGTTGCGGATGATCGCGATGACCTCGTCGATGTCGACCAGCGCCACCAGCAGGCCCTCGACCAGGTGCAGCCGCTCCTGCCGCTTGCCGCGCCGGAACTCGCTGCGCCGGCGGACCACCTCGAAGCGGTGGTCGACGTAGACCTCGAGCAGCTCCTTCAGACCGAGCGTCAGCGGCTGGCCGTCGACCAGGGCGACGTTGTTGATGCCGAAGGTCTCCTCCATCGGCGTCAACTTGTAGAGCTGCTCCAGCAGCGCCTCCGGGACGAAACCGTTCTTCACCTCGATCACCAGGCGGAGACCGTGCTCACGGTCCGTCAGGTCCTTGACATCCGCGATGCCCTGGAGCTTCTTCGAGCCCACCAGGTCCTTGATCTTGGCGATCACCTTCTCCGGGCCCACCGTGTACGGCAGTTCGGTGACCACGATCCCCTTGCGGCGCGCGGTGACGTTCTCGATCGAGGCCGTCGCGCGGATCTTGAAGGTGCCGCGGCCCGAGGCGTACGCGTCCCGGATGCCCGAGAGCCCCACGATCCGCCCGCCCGTCGGCAGGTCCGGACCCGGGATGAAACGCATCAGCGTCTCCAGGTCCGCGTTCGGGTGCTTGATCAGGTGCCGGGCGGCGGCCACCACCTCGGAGAGGTTGTGCGGCGGCATGTTGGTCGCCATGCCCACCGCGATCCCCGAGGCGCCGTTCACCAGCAGGTTCGGGAAGGCCGCGGGCAGCACCAGCGGCTCCTGCTCGCTGCCGTCGTAGTTCGGCCCGAAGTCGACGGTGTCCTCGTGGATCGACTCCACCATCGCCATCGACGCCGCCGTCAGCCGCGACTCGGTGTACCGCATCGCGGCCGGCGGGTCGTCGTTGCCCAGCGAACCGAAGTTCCCGTGGCCGTCGATCAGCGGCAGCCGCATCGAGAACGGCTGCGCCATGCGCACCACGGAGTCGTAGATCGACGCGTCACCGTGCGGGTGCAGCCGGCCCATCACCTCGCCGACCACACGGGCGCACTTCACATGCGCCCGGTCGGGACGCAGGCCCATCTCGTTGGCCTGGTACAGGATTCGGCGGTGCACCGGCTTCATGCCGTCGCGGGCGTCCGGCAGGGCACGCGAGTAGATGACCGAGTAGGCGTACTCCAGGAAGGAACCCTGCATCTCGTCGACCACATCGACGTCGAGGATCCGCTCCTCGAAATCTCCGGGCGGCGGGGTGGGCGAACTACGGCGGGCCATCGCGGCGGGGCTCCCTTGTGTCTGGTTGTCGGCTGCTCGGTCGGCTGCGTGGATCCTGTGATAACTGACTCAAACCGTACGAGGGCACGGCGCCCCCCATTGTGGACCCTCCCGCTGACAGCAACTGTCAAGGGCTACCCGCAGCCCTTCCCCCGGCCGCACTTCCGCCCCTGGCGAACGCCCCGAGAACACGGACACATCCCCGCCCTTCGCGCGTTGGACCACAATGGGGACACGGTACGTACCCCCCGACCAGCAGTCGAAGACGGGAAGGACCCCAACGCATGGCCAACCCGGCCCCCGCCGCATCCCAAGGCCTCGCCATCACCGAACACCGCCTGGCCAACGGCCTGCGCGTCGTGCTCTCCGAGGACCACCTCACCCCCGTCACCGCCGTCTGTCTCTGGTACGACGTGGGCTCCCGCCACGAGGTCAAGGGCCGCACCGGCCTCGCCCACCTCTTCGAGCACCTGATGTTCCAGGGCTCCGCCAACGTCTCCAACAACGGCCACTTTGAACTGGTCCAGGGCGCCGGCGGCTCCCTCAACGGCACCACCAGCTTCGAGCGCACCAACTACTTCGAGACCATGCCAGCCCACCAGCTGGAGCTCGCCCTCTGGCTGGAGGCCGACCGCATGGGCTCCCTGCTCGCCGCGCTCGACGAGACCTCCATGGAGAACCAGCGCGACGTCGTCAAGAACGAGCGCCGCCAGCGCTATGACAACGTCCCGTACGGCACCGCCTTCGAGAAGCTCACCGCGCTCTCCTACCCGGACGGTCACCCGTACCACCACACCCCCATCGGCTCGATGGCCGACCTGGACGCCGCCACCCTCGAGGACGCGCGCGAGTTCTTCCGCACCTACTACGCGCCCAACAACGCCGTCCTCGCCATCGTCGGCGACCTCGACCCCGAGCAGACCATCGCCTGGGTCGAGAAGTACTTCGGCACCATCCCGGCCCACAGCGGCAAGCAGCCCCCGCGTGACGGCAGCCTCCCCGAGACCATCGGCCGCGAGATCCGCGAGACCGTCGAGGAGGACGTGCCCTCCCGCGCGCTGATGGCCTCCTACCGGCTCCCGCACGACGGCACCCGTGAGGCCGACGCCGCCGATCTCGCCCTCACCATCCTGGGCTCCGGCGAGTCCAGCCGGCTCTACAACCGCCTGGTGCGCCGTGACCGCACGGCCGTTGCCGCCGGGTTCGGCATGCTCCGCCTCGCCGGTGCACCCTCGCTCGGCTGGCTCGACGTCAAGACCTCGGGCGACGCCACCATCCAGCAGATCGAGACCGCCGTCGACGAGGAGCTCACCCGCTTCGCCGCCGAGGGCCCCACCGCCGAGGAACTCGAGCGCGCCCAGGCCCAGATCGAGCGCGAATGGCTCGACCGGCTCACCACCGTCGCCGGCCGCGCCGACGAACTCTGCCGCTACGCCGTCCTGTTCGGCGACCCCAAGCTGCTGAACGCCGCGCTCGCCAAGGTCCTCGACGTCACCGCCGAGGAGGTCAGGGCCGTCGCCGCCGCCCGGCTGCGGCCCGACAACCGGGCCGTCCTGGTCTACGAGCCGACCACCACCGCCGACAACGACCAGAACGAGGAGGCGGCGGAATGACCGACCACACCCCGACCATGACCTTCCACCCCCAGCCCACCCCCGGCACCCCGACCCCGTGGGCCTTCCCGGCACCCGAGCGCGCCGCCCTCGGCAACGGGCTCACCGTGCTGCACTGCCACCGCCCGGGCCAGCAGTTGGTCGCCGTCGAAGTCCTCCTCGACGCCCCGCTCGCCGTCGAACCGGCCGGCCTCGACGGCATCGCGGGCATCCTCGCCCGCGCCTTCAGCGAGGGCACCGACACGCTCGACGCCGAGCAGTTCGCCGGCGAGCTCGAACGCGCCGGCGCCACCCTCGACGCCCACGCCGACCACCCCGGCATCCGGGTCTCCCTGGAGGTCCCCGCCTCCCGGCTGGAGCGCGGCCTCACCCTGCTCGCCGACGCGCTGCGCGCCCCTGCCCTCCCCGAGGACGAGATCGACCGCCTGGTCGCCAACCGCCTCGACGAGATCGTCCACGAGCTGGCCAACCCCGCCCGCCGGGCCGCAAAGGCCTTCTACGCCACGCTCTTCGACGAGACCGACCGGCTCTCCCGCCCGCGCAGCGGCACCGCCGAGACCGTCAAGAACGTCACCCGGGCCGCCGTCCACGCCTTCTACCAGGCCCACATCCGGCCCGCCACCAGCACCGTGGTGGTCGTCGGCGACCTCTCCGGCACCGACCTGCTGCCGCTGCTCGAGAGCACCCTCGGCGCCTGGACGGGCAGCACCGCCGAGCGCAGCGTGCACGCCCCGGTCACCGCCGACGACACCGGCCGCGTCGTGATCGTCGACCGGCCCGGCTCGGTGCAGACCCAGCTGCTCATCGGCCGCATCGGACCCGACCGCCACGACTCCCGCTGGGCCGCCCAGATCCTCGGCACCTACTGCCTGGGGGGCACCCTGACCTCTCGCCTCGACAAGGTCCTGCGCGAGGAGAAGGGCTACACCTACGGCGTCCGCGCCTTCGCCCAGCCGCTGCGCTCCGCCGCCGACGGCAGCGGCCGTGCCCTGCTCGCCATCAGCGGCTCGGTGGACACCGCGTCCACCGCCCCCGCGCTGGCGGACACCTGGACCATCCTGCGCACCCTGGCCGCCGAGGGTCTCACCGACAGCGAGCGCGACGAGGCCGTCCAGTACCTGGTCGGGGTCGCCCCGCTCAAGTACGAGACCGCGGCCTCCGTCGCCGTGACCCTCGCCGACCAGGTCGAGCAGGGCCTGCCCGACGACCACCAGGCCGAGATCTACCGGCAGCTCGCGGCCCTCCCGACCGCCGCCGCCACCGAGGCCGTCGTCGCCGCCTTCCCGCCCGACCGCCTGGTCGCCGTCCTGGTCGGCGACGCCGCCGCCATCGCCGACCAGGTCAGGGAACTCGGCATCGGCGAGGTCACCGTCCTCACCTCCTGACCGCTGCCCGCCGGTGGGCCCGATGGAGCATCAGCTCCGCCGGGCCCACTCGCGTTTATCCGCTTGCGCCCTCCCCGGCCGGCGTGGATAGATATCCACCGCAGCACGGAACACCCGGCACGGCAGGAGAGGAGGCGATCACCATGCGGGTCGAGCCCACCATGTACCGGCGCTCCCCACGATCGCGCTATCTCCGCCGCCGCCCTGCCTGAGCGCCGACGCTCTCTTCGGACTTCCCCGAGCCACGCCGGAAGCTTCGCGTGGCACCACACCACACCCAGGCTCGAACCAACCGACCTTTGGAGGTCGTGCAACCATGTCGTACACCGAGGTACCCGGCATCCGTGTCCCGATCCGGATGTGGACCGACCCGGCCACCGTCGAGGGCCAGGCCCTGCAGCAGCTGCGCAACATCAGCTCCCTGCCCTGGCTGCACGGCCTCGCCGTGATGCCCGACGTCCACCTCGGGAAGGGCGCCACCGTCGGCTCCGTCATCGCCATGAAGGGCGCGGTCTGCCCGGCGGCGGTCGGAGTGGACATCGGCTGCGGAATGAGCGCCGTCAAGACCTCGCTGACCACCGAGGACCTGCCGGACGACCTGTCGCGGCTGCGCTCCAGGATCGAGCAGATGATCCCGGTGGGCCGGGGCATGCACTCCGACCCGGTCGACCCGCGCAAGCTGCACGGTCTGGCGACCGCCGGGTGGGACGACTTCTGGCAGCGCTTCGACGGCATCGCGTCCGAGGTGCGGTGGAAGCGGGAGCGGGCCGCGCAGCAGATGGGAACGCTCGGCTCGGGCAACCATTTCATCGAGTTCTGCCTGGACGAGACCGGGACCGTCTGGCTGATGCTGCACTCCGGATCGCGCAACATCGGCAAGGAGCTGGCGGAGCACCACATGGGTGTCGCCCGTTCGCTTCCGCACAACCAGGGCCTGGTCGACCGCGACCTCGCGGTCTTCATCGCGGACACTCCGCAGATGCGGGCCTACCGCGAGGACCTGTTCTGGGCGCAGGAGTACGCCAAGAACAACCGGGCGATCATGATGGCGCTCTTCCAGGACGTCGTCCGCCGCGAGTTCCCGAAGGCGAAGGTCGCCTTCGACGAGGTGATCAGCTGCCACCACAACTACGTGGCGGAGGAGCGCTACGACGGAGCCGACCTGCTGGTGACCCGCAAGGGCGCGATCAGGGCGGGCTCCGGTGATCTGGGGATCATCCCGGGCTCGATGGGCACCGGTTCGTACATCGTCCGCGGTCTCGGCAACGAGGCGGCCTTCAACTCGGCGTCGCACGGCGCGGGCCGGAAGATGAGCCGCACCGCCGCGAAGAAGCGCTTCACCACACAGGACCTCGTGGAGCAGACCAAGGGCGTGGAGTGCCGCAAGGACGCCGGGGTCGTCGACGAGATCCCCGGCGCCTACAAGCCGATCGAGCGGGTGATGGCTCAGCAGAAGGACCTGGTCGAGGTGGTCGCACACCTCAAGCAGGTGGTCTGCGTCAAGGGCTGAACCGTGGGGCCGGGGTGCGCCGGGGCGCACCCCGGCCCCACTCGTGCGGGCCCCCGGTGCCGCTCACCCCGCCGCCAGGCGGAAGCTGACGGTGCCGAAGGTGACCAGATCACCGGGGCGGACCCGGACGGCGCCGATGATGCGCAGGCCGTTGACGTGGGTGCCGTTGGTGGAGCCCAGGTCGTGGAGGGTCCAACCACCGTCGTGGTGGCGGAGTTCGGCGTGCTGACGGGAGACCGAGCTGTCGGTGAGGCGGAGGTCGGAGCCGGGGATGCGGCCTATCCGGACGGGCTGGTCGCCGGGGGCGGGGAGGCAGAGACCGGGGGCCTGCTCGGTCCGCCAGGCGCCGCGGAGGCGGGCGCGGAAGGCGGAGAGCCCGCCGACGGCGCGCAGCAGCAGACCGGGCAGCCTGCCGCCCTGGGGCAGGTCGCTGAGGACGGCGTCGAGTTCGGCCCGACTGCGGGCGTTCAGGACGAGTTCGAGCCGGCCCAGGAAGGTGTCGTGGGACAGCCGGCCGCTGCCGACGCCATCACGCAGGACGGAGACCGCATGGTCCCGCTCGGCCTCGGTCGGCCGGGGGACCTGGGTGCGGATCTCTGGAAGTGCCATGTGGAAATTGTCGGTTGTCGCGGTGTGAGGTGTCCAGAACTCGGCCGGGCGCCCGGTGCGGGTGGCGGGAGGGTGCGAGCCTCGCGGCTGACGGGCCGCCGGGCGACCAGCGGGGCCCTTCGCGATGAACGGCGGGCGGCGACCGTCGAGTCGCGTAGGCGCTGGACCCGGCCTGGAGCTCAGCCGGCGGGCCGGGAGGCGGTGCCCACGCCGGACGAACCGGGAATCGAGCAGGGGCCGCCCGGCGACGGCAGTGCGTACCGGGTCGGCGGGGCGCCTCGACGGTGGGTCCGTCCGACTCACCCGAGATGGGAGTGTCTCCACCGATGGGGAGGAATATCACCATTCCGGGCGGACCGGATTCCGGGCGGACCGGCAGAATGGCTGGGTGGACTACCAGCAGTTGTTGCACGACGTGATGGAGACGGCCCGCCGGGCTCCCGCGCGAGGTCGGCCGGCGGATTACATACCTGCGTTGGCGGAGGCGAACCCCGAGTCGTTCGGGATGGCCCTGGCCACCATGGACGGTGAGGTGTACGGGGCGGGGGACTGGGAGCAGCCGTTCTCGATCCAGAGCGTCTCCAAGCTGTTCACGCTGGCGCTGGCGCTGGCGGAGGGCGGCGACGACCTGTGGCACCGGGTGGGGCGGGAGCCGTCGGGCAACCCGTTCAACTCGCTGGTCCAGCTGGAGACCGAGGCCGGTATCCCGCGCAATCCGTTCATCAACGCGGGTGCGCTGGTGGTGACGGACCGCCTGCTGGAGCTGACCGGTGACGCGGCGGGTGCGGTGCGGGAGTTCCTGCGCGCGGAGTCGGGGAACGCGACCATCGGTACGGATGACACGGTGGCGGCCTCGGAGGCGCGCAGCGGCCACCGGAACGCGGCGCTGGCGCACTTCATCGCGAGTTACGGCAATCTGCGCAACCCGGTGGACAGCGTGCTGGCCCACTACTACGCGCACTGCGCGACCGCGGCGAGCTGCCGGGACCTGGCGCTGGCCGGACGCTTCCTGGCCCGGCACGGTCTGCGGGCGGACGGCTCGCGACTGCTGACGCGCAGTGAGGCGAAGCGGATCAATGCGGTGCTGCTGACCTGCGGGACGTACGACGCGGCAGGTGAGTTCGCGTACCGGGTCGGACTGCCCGGCAAGAGCGGGGTCGGCGGCGGAGTGCTGGCGGTGCTGCCGGGGCGGGGCGCGGTGTGCGTGTGGAGCCCTGGGCTGGATGCGGCGGGGAACTCGGTGCTGGGCGTGGCGGCGCTGGACGCGCTGACCACTGTGACGGGCTGGTCGGTGTTCTGACCTGCCGGAACGTTTCTGCCGACGGGACGGCCGGGTGGCGGGGCTGACCACCGGGGTCGGCCCCGCCGCGCAGGAACGTGGTGGACCCGAGAGAGCGTGCAGCCGCCGGGCTCCGGAAGGGTCCGGTGCCCGGCGGTGGCACGCCCGGGCGCCGGTGCCGCCCGGATCAGGCGGCGGGCAGCTCGTCGAGGCCCTCCTGGACCAGCTTGGCGAGACGGTCCAGGGCACCCTCGGCACCCTCGGCGTCGGAGGCGAGCACGACCGCGTCGCCGCCCTGGGCGCCGAGGCCCAGCAGGGCCAGCATGGAAGCGGCGTTCACCGGGTTCCCGCCTTCCTTGGCGATGGTGACCGGCACACCGACGGCGGTCGCCGCGCGGACGAAGACGGAGGCGGGACGGGCGTGCAGGCCCTCGACCCAACCGATGGTGACGCGGCGCTCAGCCATGAGACGTGCCTTTCAGGTGGTGCTGGGTGACCATGTTGTCTAGACCAGTGTTGCATGCGCGGGATGCTCCCGTGCCGGGTGTCCCGGACCTGAGACCGACCCGAGACCGACCCGCGCCGTCCGGGCCCGGCCGGCGACGGGCGGACCCGGTGAACGACTGCCCAGCGGCGGCTGCGCCACACCACACACCCGGTGCCGACCCGGGCCGTTCGGCCCCATCCGGCCGGGCCGGTACGGCCGGAGCCAAGCGGCCCGCCGCCGGATAACCTGACGAATGTGGACGACCCCCGGCCCTCGCAGCCGCCCAGCGCGCAACCCCCCGCCGACGCGGCCCGGCCCGGCGCCGAGCAGTCGAAGGCAGCCGCCCGGCCTGCCGAGGACCGGCAGGGCTACCCCCAGCACTGGGAGGCCGACGTCCTGCTGCGCGACGGCGGCACCGCCAGGATCCGGCCGATCACCCCGGCCGACGCCGACCGGCTGGTGGAGTTCTACGAGCAGGTCTCCGACCAGTCGAAGTACTTCCGGTTCTTCGCGCCCTACCCCCGCCTGTCCGACAAGGACGTCAGGCGGTTCACACACCACGACTACGTCAACCGGGTCGGTCTGGCCGCCGTGGTCAGGGACCGCTTCATCGCCACCGTCCGCTACGACCGGATCGACTCCGAGGGCCGTCCCTCCTCCGCGGGCACCGACGCCGAGGTGGCCTTCCTGGTGCAGGACGCGCACCACGGCCGGGGTGTGGCCTCCGCGCTGCTGGAGCACATCGCGGCGGTCGCCCAGGAGCGCGGCATCCGCCGGTTCACCGCCGAGGTGCTGCCGGAGAACCGCAAGATGGTGAAGGTCTTCACCGACGCCGGGTACGTCCAGCGGCGCAGCTTCGCCGACGGCGTGGTCCACCTGGAGTTCGACCTGGAGCCGACCGCAGCCTCGCTGGCGGTGATGCGGGCCCGCGAGCACCGCGCCGAGGCCAGGTCCGTGCAGCGGCTGCTCACCCCGCGCTCGGTGGCCGTCCTCGGGGTCTCCCGGAACCCGCAGTCGGTCGGCCGGGCGCTGCTGCGCAACCTCGCCGGCTTCCAGGGGCCGGTGTACGCGGTGAACCGCAGGGCCCCGCGCGGCACCGAGCTGGAGGGGGTGCCCACCCACTGCTCGCTGTCGGAGATCGAGGGCCCGGTCGATCTGGCGGTGATCGCGGTGCCCCAGGAGGCCGTGCCCGGGGCGGTCGCCGAGTGCGGCGCGCACGGTGTGCAGGGCCTGGTGGTGGTGACCGCCGGGTACGCCGAGACGGGCCCGGAGGGCCGCGACCGCCAGCGCGCGCTGGTCCGCCAGGCCCGGGCCGCCGGGATGCGGGTGATCGGCCCGAACGCCTTCGGCCTGCTCAACACCGACCCCGCTCACCCGCTCAACGCCTCGCTGGCCCCCATGCTGCCCGCGCGCGGTCCGTTCGGACTGTTCTGCCAGTCCGGGGCGATCGGGGTGGGGCTGCTGGAGGCCGCCCACCGCCGGGGCATGGGCATCTCCTCCTTCGCCTCGGTCGGCAATCGGGCGGACGTCTCGGGCAACGACTGGCTGCAGTACTGGGAGGAGGACCCGGCCACCGAGGTGGTGCTGCTCTACCTGGAGTCCTTCGGCAACCCGCGAAAGTTCACCCGGATCGCCCGCCGGCTGGCCCAGAGCAAGCCGGTGGTGGTGATCAAGGGAGCCCGGCACACCGGCAGCCTGCCGCCCGGGCACGCCGTCCAGCCTGCCGCCGGCGGACTGCGGGACGCCACGGTGGACGCGCTCTTCCAGCAGGCCGGGGTGCTCCGGGTGGGCACCATCACCGAACTGTTGGACACCGGCGAACTGCTCGCCGCCCAGCCTCTCCCGGCCGGCGACCGGGTGGCCGTGGTCGGCAACTCCGACTCGCTCGGCCTGGTCACCTATGACGCCTGCCTGAGTGCCGGGCTGCGCCCGCGCACCCCGGTTGACCTCACCACCGCCGCCACCGGGGAGAACTTCCGGATCGCGCTGGAGACCGCGCTGGCCGACCCGGACGTGGACGCGGTGGTCGCCGTCGCCATCCCGCCGATCGCCGCGCAGACCGCGATCAGCCCCGATTCGGGTGCCGACGAGCCGGAGTTCGCCGAGGGGATCACCGAAGCGGGCGCACGGGCGGCCGAGTTGGGCAAGCCGCTGCTGCTGGTACACCTGGCGCTGACCGAACTGCCGCGGCGGCTGCGGCTGGTGGGCATCCCGGCCTACCCGCGGCCGGAGCGGGCCGTGACGGCGCTCACCCAGGCCGTCCACTACACCCAGTGGCGCCGCCGCACCGCGGAGGCCGAGCAGACCGCCCGGGTACCCGAGTTCGACCGGATCGACGAGGCCGGGGCCCGCGTGCTGATCGCCGAGGCGCTGCGGACCGGTGCCACCGCCGAACCGTCCCGCGTCGCCGGCCGGGGCCCCGCGCGCCGCACCTCCGCTCCCACCCAGGCCGGCCCCGCGCGGATCACGCTCCCCGACGACCAGGCCGCCGCACTGCTCGCCCACTACGGCATCGACGTCGTGCCGACACTGCCCGCGCCCGACGAGGAGAGCGCCGCCCTGGCCGCCGCCGCCCTCGGCTACCCGGTCGCGCTCAAGGCCACCGCCGAGCACCTGCGCCACCGCCCCGACCTCGGCAGCGTCCGGCTCGACCTGACCGGCGAGCCGGGGCTGCGCCGCGCCTACCACGAACTGGACGCGCTGCTCGGTGGTGCCGAGACGGTCCGCCCGGTGGTGCAGCGGCTCGCCCCGCGCGGTGTGGACACCGTGATCGGCGCCACGGTGGACCCGGCGGTCGGCGCGATCCTCTCCTTCGGACTGGCCGGGGCCCCGGCCGAACTACTGGGCGACGTCGCCCACCGGTTGATCCCGGCCACCGACCAGGACGTCGCCTCGCTGATCCGCGAGGTCCGCGCCGCTCCGCTGCTGTTCGGCTGGCGCGGCGCGGTGCCGGTGGACACCGACGCGCTGGAGGAACTGCTGCTGCGGGTCTCCCGGCTGGTCGACGACCTTCCCGAAGTCGCCTCGGTGGATCTCGAACCCGTGGTCGTCGCCCCGCACGGCCTTGCGGTCCTGGAGGCGCGCGTGCGGATCGCCCCGCTCCCCGTCCGCACCGATCTGGGCCCGCGAGCCATGAGCACCCTGTAACCTTCCTTGGTTGCGCCCACCAGTTCTCCCACGGGCGCGGAAGGCCGATCGCTCGGCTCAGTGCCGACCGCCTCGTCGGCGGGACATGCCAGGATGGAGCTATGGCGAAGACCGGTACCACCACCACGCAGGACCTGCGCTCAGCGATCGAGCGCAGCGGTTACTACCCCGCCCTGGTGTCCGAGGCCGTCGAGGCCGCGGTGGGTCCCGAGCCGATCACCTCGTACCTGGTGCACCAGGAGACCACCTTCGACGCCAACGAGGTGCGCCGGCACGTGACGGTGCTGGTGCTCACCCCGTCCAGGTTCGTGGTCAGCCACACCGACGAACAGTCCGGCGACGCCACCAGCCCGGTGCCCTACGCCACCACCTCCACCGAGTGCGTCCGGATCGACCGGATCAACTCCGTGGTGCTCAGCCGCATGGTGGCCAACCCCGAGACGTACACGCCCGGCACGATGCCCCGCGAGGTGGTGCTGACCATCGGCTGGGGCGCCGTCCAGCGGCTCGACCTGGAGCCGGCCGGCTGCTCCGACCCCAACTGCGAGGCCGACCACGGCTACACCGGCTCGGCCACCGCCGACGACCTGTCGCTGCGGGTCAGCGAGGCCGGGGACGGCCCGGAGACGGTGGCCCAGGCCCTGATCTTCGCGCGCGCCCTGTCCGAGGCGACCATCGCCAACCGGGCCTGAGGCGCACGTCACCCATGTCGCACCTGGACTACGACTCCTTCGAGATCCTCGACCCCTCCGGCGCCCCCGTACCGGCGTACGGGCACGGTTCGCTGGCCGACCTGCTGCCCGCCGTGGCGGCCGGGCTCGGCGTACCCGGTTTCCGGAGCGGGCTGCCGCTGGTCCCGGCCGACCGGGTCTGCGTGTTCCTGGTCGACGGCATGGGCTGGGAGCTGATCGGGCGTCACCCCGAGTGGGCGCCGTTCCTCAACTCGCTGATGGCGGGCGGTCGGCCGATCACCGCCGGGTTCCCGTCCACCACCGCCACCTCGCTGGCCTCGGTCGGCACCGGCCTCACCCCCGGTGTGCACGGGCTGGCCGGCTACACCGTGGCGGTGCCCGGCGCCGGTCATCTGATGAACCAGCTCCGCTGGCAGCCGTACGTCGAGCCGGGCGACTGGCAGCCGTACCCGACCGTTTTCGAGCAGGCCGACGCGGCCGGGGTGGCGACCTGCCAGGTCTCCTCCCCGCTGTTCGCGCAGACCCCGCTCACCCGGGTCGCGCTCTCCGGCGGCACCTTCCTCGGCCGCACCACCGCCGAGGAGCGGATGGACGTCTCCGCCCGGTGGCTGGCCGAGCACGACCGGGCCCTCGTCTACACCTACGTCAGCGAACTCGACGCCGCGGGCCACCGCTACGGGGTCGACTCCGACGAGTGGCGCCTGACCCTGAACACCGTGGACCGCCTCGTCCAGCGGCTCGCCGAACAACTCCCGCCGCGCTCCGCGCTGTACGTCACGGCCGACCACGGCATGATCGACATCGTCCCGGAGAACCGGATCGACTTCGACGAGGACTGGGAGCTCAGCGCGGGCGTCGCCCTGCTCGGCGGCGAGGGCCGGGCCCGGCACGTCTACGCGGTGCCCGGCGCGGCCGACGACGTGCTCACGGTCTGGAGCGAGGTGCTCGGTGACCGGATGTGGGTGGCCGGCCGGGACGAGGCGATAGCCAATGGCTGGTTCGGCCCGGTGGTCGACGACCGGGTCTACCATCGGATCGGCGACGTGGTCGCCGCGGCCGGGGACGACATCGCGGTGATCGCCTCCCGCACCGAGCCCGGCGAGTCCTCGATGATCGGCTTGCACGGCTCGATGACCCCGGTGGAGCAGCTGGTGCCGCTGCTCGAAGTCCGCGCCTGAACCGCCCCCACCCGTAGTCTTCCGAAAGGCCTCCGCTCCACCCATGGCTGACCTGGTGTTCTTCTCCGGCACGATGGACTGCGGCAAGTCGACGCTCGCCCTCCAGCTCGACCACAACCACGCCGCCCGCGGCCGCAAGGGGATCATCTTCTCCCGCCATGACCGGGCCGGCGCCTCCACCATCTCCAGCCGCCTGGGCCTGCGTGCCGACGCCGTCGAGGTCACCGAGGACTTCGACTTCCACGCCTACGTGGTCCAGCTGCTCTCGGCGGGCGGCAAGGTCGACTATCTGATCTGCGACGAGGCCAACTTCTACGCCGCCGAGCAGGTCGACCAACTCGCCCGTGTGGTCGACGAGTTGGGCATCGACGTGTTCACCTTCGGGATCACCACCGACTTCCGCACCAAGCTCTTCCCCGGCTCCCAGCGCCTGATCGAGCTCGCCGACCGGGTGGAGATCCTCCAGGTCGAGGCACTCTGCTGGTGCGGCGCCCGGGCCACCCACAACGCCCGAACCGTCGGCGGCGTGATGGTGGTCGAGGGTGCACAGGTCGTGGTCGGCGACATCGCCGTCAGCGAGAGCGAGGTCGGCTACGAGGTGCTCTGCCGCCGCCACCACCGACGCCGCCTCACCGCCGCGGCCGCCCGCACCTCGGTCCTCTCCCCGGACGTCCTCCCCTTCGAGGAGCAGCGCGCCTGAAGTCAGGGGGCGCAGGCGGTTCCCCGGGTACGACGGGGAGCGGTGCCCCGGTGGCGGGCCGGTCGCACGGCCCGCCCGGGCCGCGTCCGGTCGGTCAGGGGAGTTGGACGACCGAGAAGCGCCCGCCCTGCGGGTCGGCCAGCCTGGCCACCCGCCCGGCCGGTCCGTCGTGCGGGGCCACCAGCACCGAACCGCCCAGTGCCACGGCCTGAGCTGCCGTCAACTCGACGTCGGTGACCGCGAAGTGCACCCGCCACCGCGGCGGACCGTCCCTGAGATCGGTGCTGTGCCGGATGTCCGCCATCGCTGCCACCGCCTGCTGCTGCGGCACGCTCGGCCCGAACACCAGGCGGTAGAACGCGGTGGCCGACTGCTCGTCAGCGGTGAGCAGTTCGCTCCAGGCGGGCGCGCCGGGCTCGTCCACCACCTCCCAGCCGAGGTGCTCCTCGCCCTGCCAGAGGCCGAACACCGCACCCCACACATCGGCGGCGATCGCCAGCCGTCCGGCCCGCTCGGCCTGCAACGGCCCGACCGCGACCGTGCCGCCGCACTCGCGGATCCGCTGCGAGACCAGGTCGGCGTCGTCCACCGCGAAGTACGTCGTCCATTCCACGGGGCGGCCGGGACCGGGAGGAGTGACACCGATTCCGGCGACCTTGGCACCGTGCAGGGTGGCCCGCGCGTAGGAGCCGAGATGGATCGGGCCCGGCGTGAACTCCCAGTCCAGCAGGGCTCCGTAGAAGGCCGTGGCCCCCTGGTGGTCGCTGGTCATCAGGCTCACCCAGCAGGGCGTTCCCTGGGCCAACCGCACCGTCACCGCAGTCATCGCGTACCTCCTCGCCGGGGGCGGTCGGCGGGGCCGCCGCGCGTCCCACGGTGATCGTTCCACCTTTTGCCCGCCGCAATCGGCTGACCGCGCGGCGTGAGTAGGCAAAGACCGTACAAAGAGCGGAGTCGCGCGGGTCACAATGGCGGCATGACAGCCGAACCCACTGATGGCTTGGACCAGGAGCGCCCGCTCGGCACCTCTCCGCTGATCTCCGTCGGCGAGTTGGCGACGGCCCTCGACTCCGCGGACCCGCCGGTCCTGCTCGACGTCCGCTGGCAGCTCGGCGGCCCGCCCGGCGCCGATGAGTTCGCGGTCGGGCACCTGCCGGGCGCCCAGTACGTCGATCTGGACGACGAGTTGGCCGCGCCTCCGGGCACCGCCGGCCGCCATCCGCTGCCCGATCCCGAGGTGTTCGGCGCGGCCGTGCGCCGGGCCGGCGTGAGCGCCGACCGTCCGGTGGTGGTCTACGACGCCGGGCCCGCGACTTCGGCCGCCCGCGCCTGGTGGCTGCTGCGCTGGGCCGGCCACCGGGACGTCCGGGTACTGGACGGCGGCCTGGCCGCCTGGCGCGCCGCCGGCCTGCCCGAGAGCACCGGGCAAACCCCGGCCCGGGAGGGCGACTTCAAGCCCGCCCCCGGCCAACTGCCCGTCCTGGACGCCCGGCAGGCCGCCGCACTGGCCCGCACCGGACTGCTGCTCGACGCCCGGGCCGGCGAGCGCTACCGGGGCGAGGTCGAGCCGGTCGACCCGCGCGCCGGGCACATCCCGGGCGCGGTGAGCGCCCCCACCACGGAGAACGTCGGCCCCGACGGACGCTTCCTGCCCGCCGCCGCGCTCGCCGAACGCTTCCGCTCGCTGGGCGTGGGCGAGCGCGAGACCGGGGTCTACTGCGGCTCGGGGGTGACGGCCTCGCACGAACTGTTGGCCCTCGAGGTGGCGGGCTTCCGGGCCACGCTCTACCCGGGGTCCTGGAGCGAGTGGTCCGGCGACCCGGACAACCCGGCGGCCACCGGCCCCCTCCCCGGCTGACCGGCCGGGCACGACCCAGGGCGCGGGACCGCGTGACCCCGGAAGCCGCGCCCGGTGTGAAGAAAGCCCGTGCCCTCGTCCCGCACGGATCGTCGTTCCGTGCGGGACGAGGCGACGGGGGCTACTACCTCAGTCCTGCTTCTTGCGACGACTGCCGAAGACGATCTCGTCCCAGCTCGGCACGGTGGCCCGTCGGCCCGGACGGACGCCGTCCGCCTCGGCCTGGCGGTCCGTGGTGCCCACCAGCCGTTCGCGGTGCGGGGAGACCGCGCGCGGCATCAGGATGTCCGCGTAGGCCGACCCCGCGCCGACGCTGGCCGCCGGGGCGGCATGCTCCTCCGCCTCCTCGGCCTCCTCCACCTGGACCGGCTCCACGGCCGGAACGGTGAGTTCGCCGCGGAACGCGGGCACCACGTCCAGCAGGCTGGTCAGCGAGTCCCGGCCGTCGGCCGTGGCCTCGCGGACCTCGCGGCCCGACATGATCCGGTCCGCCGAGGGACGCTCGATCATCGGGCGGGCCGGCCGGTCCTGCGGGAGCCGGGCGATCCGCGGGATGAACGGGAAGACCGAGTCCTCCTCGCGCTCGACGCTCTCGCCGATCAGCGATCGGGCTTCGTCGTCGTTCGGCTGCACCAGGCGGCGCGGCGGGTCATAGGTCCAGCTCGCGCTGCGGCCCTCGCCGTCGGACCGGTAGTAGAGGATGACCTCCCAGGTGCCGTCGTCGCGGCGCCAGGAGTCCCACCGCTCGGTGTCCTTCTCCGCCGCCCGCAGCGCCAGGCGCTCGGCGACGGCCTCGCCGAGCTGTGGCCCGGTGGGCTCGCCGTGGCGGCGGATCGCGGTCTTGCGGGCCCGCTCGGCCATGAAGGCGCGCTCGGCCAGCACCGGCCCCTCGAAGCGCCGCACCCGGTCCACCGAGATGCCCGCCGCCTGGGCGACCTCCTCAGCGGAGGCACCGGCTCGTATCCGCGCCTGGATGTCCCTGGGCCGCAGGTGGCTCTCGACCTCGATCTCGATCTGGCCGAGGCGCGGCCGGTCCCCGCGGATGGCGGCGCGCAGCCGCTCGTCGATGGGAAGGGTGTACTCCGTGCTGTCGGCAGCCTTGAGCACCAGCCGTGTGCCGTCGTTGCTGACGGCCACAACCCGCAGTTCGGGCACGGTTACCTCCCGGGTGGTGCCTGCCGACGTCACCTGCGTCGCTGCTCCCGTACTGAGTGTGGCCTGCCCACTCGCGAGTGGCCACAACCTTGCTGAGTTACTCGGCGTGTCGTGCTTTCGCCCGGACCCGCCCTTATGGCACGGTTGCCTGTTGCCACGTCGCCGGTCGACGTCGCGCCCGTATGCCCCGGTCGCCGTCTGACGGAGTGTCGACAGGTCGACGAAAGGCTCAGGCCCCACGAACAGTACTCCATTCGTGGCATCCACAGGGGCGGCACGCCGCTCAAGTCTCCCGCGATTCACGGGAATCTCAAGGGCGGGCACTCCAATGGCCGACCGCCGATCAGCGGACGGTGATCATCTTCACATATATCGACCGCTGAGAACCAGATTTTCGCCCCTTGTGTCCTTCTTTGTGCAAGATGGAGGGACTTGTCGATGTCGAGTCGTGCCGACCGAGGGATGTTGATGCCGCAGCAGCGCGGGCAGGGCGGGCCGCAGACCGCCGAGCCACCGGCGACCGGACGTGCACGGATCGATCTGACTGTGGCTCAGGTCGCAGCCAGCGCCCTGGCCGCGGTGGTCGGCGCGGTGCTCGCCTCGGAACTCGGCGTGTACGGCACGATCCTCGGCGCGGCGGTGGTCAGCACCGGCGCGACCACCGGGGGTGCGCTCTTCCAGCACCTGTTCAAGCGGACCGGCGAGCAACTGCGCAGCGCGGTCGACCGGGGACCCGGCGCAACCGTCAACCGCCTCCGGCAGGTACCGGCGGGCGAGCCGGCGGAGATCTCCCCGGAGTGGAACGCCCCGCAGACCGTCCGGGCCAGGCGGCGCTGGACCTGGCGGACGTACTCGGTGGTCTCCGGACTGGTCTTCGTCCTGGCGATGACGCCGATCCTGGCGGTGGAGCTGATCGCGGACAAGCCGATGCACTCCATCGTCACCGGCGACGGCCACTCCTCCGGTACCTCCCTCAACCCGGGCCGCAGGCCTGCACCGTCCGTGCCCGCCGACCGCCCCTCGGCCGGCGGCACCGCCGACCCCTCGGCCGCGCCCTCCGGCGCGCCGGCCGACAGCCCGGGCGCGACGCCGAGCGGACGGCACTCGCCCTCGGCCACGCCTTCCCCGGCCCCGAGCGGCTCGCCGTCCTCCTCGCCGACCGCCGAGCCGAGCACGCCGCCGGCACCGAGCCCGAGCTCCGGCACCACCACGGGTACGGGCACGGACGACGGTGCCGGCCAGCGCGACCGGGGAGCCGGGACAGCCGCCCCGACCCCCTGAGCGCTACTCGCCGAGCACCCGGCGCAGGTAGGGGTTGGCGAACAGCCGGCCGGGATCGAGCCGGTCGCGCAGCGCGGTGAACTCGCCGAAGCGCGGGTAGACCGAGGCGAGGTACTCGGCGTCCCTGGTGTGCAGCTTGCCCCAGTGCGGGCGGCCCTGGTGGGCGGTCATCAGTCGCTCGACCTCGGTGAAGTAGCCCTGCTCGGGGGTGCCCCGGTAGAGGTGGACGGCGATGTAGACGGTGTCCCGGCCGCTCGCGGTGGAGAGCCAGAGGTCGTCGGCGGGCGCGATCCGCACCTCGACCGGGAAGCTGATCCGCCAGTTCGAACGCTCGACCAGCGCCTTCAGCTCGCGCAGCACGGTGGTGGCCGCCTCGCGCGGCACGGCGTACTCCATCTCGACGAAGCGCACCCTGCGGGGACTGGTGAACACCTTGTACGCGAGGTCGGTGTAGGTCCGCTCCGACCAGGCCCGGCCGGCGAGCTGGGCGATGGCGGGGACGGCGGCGGGGAAGGTCCGGCCGATCCGGCAGGCGCCCTCCCAGACGGTGTTGGAGAGGAAGTCGTCCTCCAGCCAGGACTTGAACGGCGGCAGCGGCCGGGCCCGGCCCTGGCTGCGGTTGTTGCGCTTGGTCGAGCAGAGCTCGGTGTGCGGGAACCAGTAGAACTCGAAGTGCTCGTTGACGGTCGCGAACTCCTCGAAGCGGTCCAGCACCCGGTCGAAGCGCATCGGCTGCTCGTGCGCGGTGAGCAGGAAGGCCGGTTCGACGCCGAAGGTGAGTGCGCTGACCACGCCGAGCGCGCCCAGGCCCAGCCGGGCGCCCTGGAACAGTTCGGGGTCCTCGGTCGGCGAGCAGGTCCGGACGGTGCCGTCGGCCAGCACGATCTCCAGCGCCCTCACCTGGGCGGCCAGTGAACCGGAGTCGCGGCCGGTGCCGTGGGTGCCGGTGCTGGTGGCGCCGGCGACGGTCTGGACCTCGATGTCGCCCATGTTGGTGAGTGAGAGGCCGGCCGAGGCGAGCAGCTGGTTGAGGGCGGAGAGCGGCAGGCCGGACTCCACGGTGACCGTCCCGGCCGTGCGGTCCAGCTCCCGTACCGCGGTCAGCCCGGTGGGCCGGACGAGGACACCGTCCCCGGCCGAGGCGATCGCGGTGAACGAGTGGCCCGCACCGACCGCCTTGACCGTCCGGCCCTCATCGGCGGCCCGCAGGACTTCCTTCGCCAGCTCGGCGGTCGAGGCCGGGGAGACCACCCGGCTGGGGCGGGCGCTCTGGTTGCCGGCCCAGTTGCTCCAGCGGGTGGTACTGGCCTGCGGCATACGGCTGCCTCCTGCTCCGGTGCCGGGACGGCTGCGCCCCGAGCACGTCCTACCACTGAGTACGGGGAGCGTAGCCACTGGCCCTACCAAGGTCCATGGAGCGGACCGAACCAGGGGGTCGCGGCCCCCGGCGTGCGGACGGTCGTGCGGATCGGGGCGGCGCCGCGTGCTCGGATCGCCACCGGGCTGTGCGGTCCGCCGCGCCCCGGGCGGCGGCGTTCAGCGTTGGAGGGCGACCTCGCCGGCGGCCGGCACGGCGGCCGTGGTCAGGCCCGAGCGCAGGCGGTGCAGTCCGGCGAGGGCGGTGAGGGCACCGAAGAGACCGGCCCCGGCCGGCACCCAGTAGCCGGCCGGGGCGCCCGCGGCGTCCACCGTCCAGCCCGCGACCGAGGATCCGAGGGCGGCGCCCAGCGCGAGTCCGGTGGTGGTCCAGGTCATGCCCTCGGTCAGCTGGTTGGCCGGAACAAGCCGTTCGACCAGGGCCATGGCCGTGATCAGGGTCGGTGAGATGGCGATCCCGGCCAGGAACAGCGCGGTGCCGACCGCGACCAAGCCGGCGGTGCCGTGCAGCCACTCGGCGGCCAGCAGCGGTGCCACCATGCTGACCGCCATCAGGACGACCCCGCCGAGGAAGCGGCCGGCCGGCGAACCGTTGAGCTTCAGCGTCCCGAAGACCACCCCGGCCAGGCCGGAGCCCAGTGCGTACACCGCGAGCACGAGGCTGGACATCGCCTTGTGCCCCTGCTCCTGGGCGAAGGCCACGGTCACCACCTCGACCGAGCCGAAGATCGCACCGGTGGCCACGAAGGTCAGCACCAGCACCTCGAGCCCGGGCGAGAAGAGCGCCGACCGGCCCGAGTGGTGGGTGGCCGGGTGCACCGGCGGCTCGGTGCGGCGCTGCGAGGTGAACAGCACCACCCCGGTGACCAGGAAGACCCCGGCCAGCAGCACGCCCGCCTCGGGGAAGACCGAGGTGGCCAGGCCGATCGAGAGGATCGGGCCGACGATGAAGCAGATCTCGTCCACCACGGCCTCGAACGAGTACGCGGTGTGCAGCTTGGGCGGCTCGCCGCTGTACAGGTGGGCCCACCGGGCCCGGACCATCGAACCGGTACTGGGCATCACGCCCATCCCCGCGGCGGCCGCGAACAGCGTCCAGTCCGGAGCCCCCGTGCGCGCGCAGAGCAGCAGCGCGACCGCGGCGACCACCGTCAGCCCGGTGGCGGGCAGGGACACCCGGCGCTGCCCGTAGCGGTCGACCAGCCGGGAGACCTGCGGGCCGAGCACCGCCGCCGACAGAGCCAGGACGGCGGAGACCGCACCGGCGATCCCGTAGGAGCCGCGGAGCTGGGACAGCATGGTGACGATGCCGATCCCGGTCATCGAGATCGGCAGCCTGGCGATCAGACCCGAGGAGGAGAAGGCCAGAGTGCCCGGAGTGGCGAATATCTGGCGGTAGCTGGACAGCACGCAGGGCTCCGCTGGAGTGGGGGTAAGGAACGAGTCTCGACTAGACAGCTTACGAACGGTGGCAAGCGATTACCCGCCGGCGGACCTGCCGCCGGGTGACGGGACGGTGGTGGGAGGATCGGTGCCATGCCCGACTCGCGCACCCTCACCGACCCTGCGCCCTACGACGCGCTGCTCCTGCTCTCCTTCGGCGGCCCCGAGGGCCCCGAGGACGTGGTGCCGTTCCTGGAGAACGTCACCCGCGGCCGGGGCATCCCCAAGGAGCGTCTCGCCGAGGTCGGCAAGCACTACTTCCTGTTCGGCGGGGTCAGCCCGATCAACGAGCAGAACCGCGAACTGCTCGCCGCGCTGCGCGAGGACTTCTCCGGGCACGGTCTGGACCTGCCGGTGTACTGGGGCAACCGAAACTGGGCGCCCTACCTGGTCGACACCCTGCGGGAGATGGCGAGCGACGGCCACCGCCGGATCGCCGTCCTCGCCACCAGCGCGTACGCCGGGTACTCCGGCTGCCGGCAGTACCGCGAGAACCTCGCCGACGCCCTCGCCACCCTGGCCGAGGAAGGCCTGCCCGAGCTGCGCGTCGACAAGCTGCGGCACTTCTACAACCACCCGGGTTTCGTCCAGCCGATGATCGACGCCACCCTGGCGGCGCTCGCCGAGCTGCCCACGGCGGTCCGCGACCGGGCGCACCTGGCCTTCACCACCCACTCCATCCCGGAAGC
Source organism: Kitasatospora cystarginea (assembly GCF_039533515.1). Lineage (NCBI taxonomy): Bacteria > Bacillati > Actinomycetota > Actinomycetes > Kitasatosporales > Streptomycetaceae > Kitasatospora > Kitasatospora cystarginea. The sequence goes on from NZ_BAAATR010000023.1 coordinate 130,609, forward strand.
GATGGCCGAGACCTCCGGCGCCCCCCAAGACCCCGCACGCGGCCGGCCCGGCGGCGCGTACGTCGCCCAGCACCTGGACGTCGCCCGGCTGATCGCCGCCGCCGTCGAGGAGGCCACCGGGGTGGCCGACCGCCCCTGGGAGCTGGTGTACCAGAGCCGCAGTGGCGCCCCGCACGTCCCGTGGCTGGAACCGGACATCTGCGACCACCTGGAGAGCCTGCACACGGCGGGCGTCCCGGCGGCCGTGATGGTGCCGATCGGCTTCGTCTCCGACCACATGGAGGTCAAGTACGACCTCGACACCGAGGCCGTCGCCAAGGCCGCCGAACTCGGCCTGCCGGTGGCCCGGGCCGCCACGGTGGGTGCCGACGCCCGCTTCGCGGCGGCCGTGCGGGAGCTACTGCTGGAGCGCGCCGCCGTCGAGCGCGGCCTGCCGGTCGAACGCCGCGCCCTCGGCGGGCTCGGCCCCAGCCACGACGTGTGCGCCGTCGCCTGCTGCCCCAACCCGCGCGCCCCGCGCCGTGCGGCGGCCGAGATCTGACGCCCGCCCCCCGGGCGCCCGCCGCCCAGGACTGGAAGGAACCCCATGCCCAACCCCGAGCTGCTCGCCGAACTCCTCGACGTCGCCGTTGACGCGGCCACCCGTGCGGGGGACCTGCTCCGCGACGGCCGCCCCGCCGACCTCGGCGTCGCCGCGACCAAGAGCAGCCCCGTGGACGTGGTCACCGAGATGGACCTCGCCTCCGAGAAGCTGATCCTGGAGCTGATCGGCCGACACCGTCCTGAGGACGGCTACCTCGGCGAGGAGGGCGCCGACCACCCCGGCAGCAGCGGGGTGCGCTGGGTGGTCGACCCGCTCGACGGAACGGTCAACTACCTGTACGGACTGCCCTCCTGGGGGGTCAGCGTGGCCGCCGAGCTGGACGGGAGGGCGGTGGTCGGCGTGGTGGCGGTGCCGGCCAGGGGCGAGCTCTTCCAGGCGGTGCTCGGCGGCGGGGCCCGCCTCGACGGCCGGCCGATCTCCTGCCGTCCGGCTCCGCCGTGGGGCCAGGCGTTGGTCGGCACCGGTTTCAACTACGTCCGCGAGGTGCGCGCCCACCAGGCGCAGGTGCTGCTGGCGCTGATGCCCGAGGTGCGTGACATCCGGCGGGCCGGCGCCGCGGCCGTCGACCTCTGCGACCTGGCGGCCGGCCGGCTGGACGCCTTCTACGAGCGCGGACTGAAGCCCTGGGACATGGCCGCTGGGATGCTGATCGCCCGCGAGGCCGGGGCCCTGGCCGGCGGACGTCCGGGCGAGGAGCCGGACGGAGACCTCGCCGTCGCCGCGCCGCCCGGGGTCTTCGAACGGCTCCAGTCCCGGCTGGACGCCCTCGGCGCCTGGCACGACTGACCTGCCGTGGCACTCCCCGAGGGGCTCTGGGCCCCAGGACCCGGCCCGGCGGACCCACGGCGCCAAGGTGACGCCCGGGTGAACGGACCGGGCCGGTGGCACGGGCAAACGCGCTGACACGGGCAGGCGAAAGGCCCTGGCACACCGAGCGGTGCCAGGGCCTGGCCTTCAGCTGCCTGGGAGGGCTCCCGGGGCGGGTGGTGCGAGTGCGCGGCGACCGGTAGCGGCCGGCTCAGGCGGCGGAGCGGTGGATCTCGCGGACCGGGTCGATGCCGTGCTCGGCGGCGAGCCGGCGCAGATCGTCCAGCTCCGACTGCTCGACCTCGGCGAGGAAGTCGTCACCGGCCTCCAGGGCGCGGTGCAGGTCCTGTTCGGTGTTCTTTATGCGCTGCAGGATTCCGGCGGTGAAGGCGTCCATACGAGCCCCCTTGCTGTGTCGGACGGGCACGGTCCGGCGTTCCCCGGCGTCGGGGAGGACGGCGGTCAACGGATACGCCCCAGCCGGCGGCTGCTCTCCGGTCGGGCGCGGAGACGGCCTCGAAGCCGCTCCCGGTGACACCGAGTCCCCTGAGCCGGTGCGGATGAACGCACGGCGGGTGGTGGTGGTCGCGACCGGCGTTCGGCCCGATCGCGGGTGTGAAGCTTGTCCTCCCCACGGGTGAAGGCGGGAAACCTCACGATCCGAGAAAGTTGCCCGCGTCACAGTCCAATCGGCAGGGGACCCTGCTGTTTCAAGCCGCCCGGGCGCCCCGGAGCCGGCCGCTTACCGCTGCTTTACCGGCCGACCAGGCAGGATGGGAACACCGTCGGATCCGTGTGCCGGCTCCCGGGCCGATGACGAGCCCGGGCTCCGGACGTGTCGGCTCCGCGCCCGGCGCCAGGAGGCCCGAACGGGCGGGCCACGGCGGGGCCGCTCAGGAAAGAAGGGACAACCATCGTGCGGGTACTCGTCGTGGAGGACGAGCAGCTGCTCGCCGAAGCCGTCGCGACCGGCCTGCGCCGCGAGGCGATGGCCGTGGACGTGGTGTACGACGGTGAGGCCGCGCTCCAGCGCATCGCGATCAACGACTACGACGTCGTCGTACTCGACCGCGACCTCCCGCTGGTCCACGGCGACGACGTCTGCCGCAGCGTCGTCGAACAGGGCCTCGCCACCCGGGTGATCATGCTGACCGCTTCCGGCGACATCAGCGACCGGGTCGAGGGCCTGGAGATCGGCGCCGACGACTACCTGCCCAAGCCGTTCGCCTTCAGCGAACTCGTCGCTCGGGTGCGGGCACTCGGCCGCCGCGCGACCGTCCCGCTGCCGCCGATCCTTGAGCGGGCCGGCATCACGCTCGACCCCGGCCGCCGCGAGGTGCTGAGGGACGGCAAGACCGTCCAGCTCGCACCCAAGGAGTTCGCCGTGCTGGAGGTCCTGATGCGGGCCGGCGGCGCGGTCGTCTCGGCGGAGCAGCTGCTGGAGAAGGCCTGGGACGAGCACACCGACCCGTTCACCAACGTCGTACGGGTCACCGTGATGACCCTGCGCCGCAAACTCGGCGATCCGCCGGTGATCGTCACCGTGCCCGGCTCCGGCTACCGGATCTGAGCCGACCGGCCCCACCCCCGTACGACCGCACAGCGCAGATCCCGGAGAGGACAGTCATGACCACCCCGCCGCCCCCCACCGGCGGGGCCCCCGGCACGCCCGCCGGCGGCCCGGTCCGGGTCCCCCCCAAGCCGGCCCACTCGCCGGCCGCCTCCGCGGAGCAGCCCGCCCGCAGGCCCGAGCAGTTCGCCCCCTACACCCCCGGCGACGGACTGCTCAGCTGGTTCCAGCTGCGGCCCACGATCCGGATCAGGCTCACCCTGCTGTACGGCGGGATGTTCCTGATGGCGGGCGTGGTCCTGCTGGTGCTGATGTACTTCTTCGTTCGGCAGGCCTTCCACGACGCCCTGTTGCCGACCTTCGGCTTCGACCAGGGCGGCGCCACCGTCAACGGCCGGGTGATGACCTCCCAGCAGTTCAACGACCAACTGGTCCAGATGCAGGAGCTCAAGTCCAACGCGGCCCTGACCGTGCTGCTGCGCAAGTCGCTCACGGTGCTGGTGTGCCTGGCGGTGATCGCCTTCATGGCCGGCTACGCGATGGCCGGTCGGGTGCTGCGTCCGCTGGGGC
>NZ_BAAATR010000024.1:0-125864 GCF_039533515.1 Kitasatospora cystarginea
AACGACGTGTACGGGTCCTGGAACACCATCTGGATGTTCCGCCGCACCGCCTTGAGGGCGGCACCGGAGAGCTTGGAGATGTCCTCGCCCTTGTACAGCACCTCACCGGAGGTCGCCCGCTCGAGGTTCATCAGCACCTTGGCCAGCGTCGACTTCCCGCAGCCGGACTCACCGACGATGCCCAGGGTCTCGCCCTTGTGCAGCTCGAAGGAGATGCCGTCGACGGCCTTGACCGCACCGATCTGCTTCTTGAAGAGGACGCCCTGGCTCAGCGGGTAGTGCTTGACCAGGTTCTTGACCTCCAGGATCGGCTCAGCCATGGAGGGTCTCCTTCCAGAAGTGGCAGGCGCTGCGGCGGCCGGCCAGCTCGGCGCCGTCCTTGTCGGTGACCGGGTGCAGCGCCGGGATCTCGGTACGGCAGAGGTCGGTGGCCGCCTCACAGCGCGGGTTGAACGCGCAGCCGGCCGGGACCTTGAGCAGGTTCGGCGGCAGGCCCTTGATCGCGTACAGCTCCTGGCCCTTCTGGTCCAGGCGCGGGATCGACTTCAGCAGACCCTTGGTGTACGGGTGCGCCGGGCGCGCGTACAGCTCGTGCACGGGGGCGGTCTCCACGATCCGGCCCGCGTACATCACCGCGATCTTGTCGGCGACGTCGGCGACCACGCCGAGGTCGTGGGTGATCAGGATCAGACCCATGTGGTACTCGGCCTGGAGCTCCGCCAGCAGGTCCATCACCTGGGCCTGGACGGTGACGTCCAGGGCGGTGGTGGGCTCGTCGGCGATGATCAGGTCCGGCTCCAGGGCCAGCGCCATGGCGATCATGATGCGCTGACGCATGCCGCCCGAGAACTGGTGCGGGTAGTCGTTCACCCGCTGGGCGGCGGCCGGGATGCGGACCTTGTCCATCAGCTCGATGGCCTTGGCCTTGGCCTCCTTGCGGGAGGCGCCCTGGTGCACCCGGAACATCTCGCCGAGCTGGTAGCCCACGCTCAGTACGGGGTTGAGCGCGGAGAGCGCGTCCTGGAAGATCATCGCGATCTTCCGGCCGCGCAGCCTGCGCTGCTCCTCCTTGGACATCTTGAGCATGTCCTGGCCCCGGAAGAGGATCTCACCGGCGGTGACCCGGCCCGGGGGCATGTCCAGGATGCCCATGATGGTCTGCGCGGTCACCGACTTGCCCGAGCCGGACTCACCGAGCACGGCCAGCGTCTCGCCGGCCGCGACGGAGTAGTTGACGCCGTTGACGGCCTTGGCGATGCCGTCCCGGGTCACGAACTCCACGTGCAGGTCGCGGACTTCGAGCAACGGGGTGCCGGGGACCAGGCGCTCCTGGCCGTCGGTCGTCTCAATGACAGTGGTCATGGTGCGTTCCGCCTCTCTCAGCGCAGCTTCGGGTCGAGGGCGTCGCGGACCGCGTCACCGAGCATGATGAACGCCAGCACGGTGAGGCTGAGCATGCCGGCCGGGAAGAACAGCGCGAACGGCGCCTGCCGGATCGCCTTCTGGGCCGAGTCGATGTCGATGCCCCACGAGATCGTCGGGTCCTGGAGGCCGATGCCGAGGAAGCTCAGCGTCGCCTCGGTCGCGATGTAACCGCCGAGTGCGATGGTGGCCACCACGATCACCGGAGCGATCGCGTTCGGCAGCACGTGCTTGAACAGGATCCGTCCGGTGCCGGCGCCGAGCGCCTTGGCGGCGGTGACGTAGTCGGCCTGCTTGACGGTGATCACCGATCCGCGCATCACGCGGGCCATCTGGGTCCAGCCGATCGAGGTCAGCGCGAAGACCACGCTCCACACCGTGCGCTCGGTGAAGGCGTTCAGCACGACCAGGCAGCCGAGCAGCAGCGGGATGCCGAAGAAGACGTCGGTCAGGCGGGAGAGCAGGGTGTCCACCCAGCCGCCGAAGTAGCCCGCCAGCATGCCGATCAGACCACCGACGATGGTCACGGCCGCGGTGACGCAGATGCCGACCACGATCGAGGCGCGGGCGCCGTAGACCACCCGGGCGTAGATGGAGCGGCCCTGGATGTCGTAGCCGAACCAGTCGCCCTGGAAGAGGTGGCTGTAGTTCGGCGCCCTCAGGTAGTCGTGCGTCAGGTCGCCGGCCCGCGGGTCCACCGAGGTGAACAGGCCCGGGGCGATGCTCATCACGATCAGCACCAGGATCAGTACCGCGGAGATGAGGAAGATCGGACGGCGGCGCAGGTCCTCCCAGGCGTCCGAGCCGAGGCTGCGGGCCTTCTCCGGCTTGGCGGCCGCCGCGACGGCGGCGCCCTCGGCCTGCTCGGTGGGGGACTTCTTGTCGGTCAGGTCAGGCATACCGGATCCTCGGGTCCAGGACCGCGTACAGCAGGTCCACGATCAGGCTGGCGGCGAGGTAGACGAGCACGAGGACGACCACGAACCCGGTGACCGTCGCGCCCTCCTTCTGGTTGATCGCGTGGTAGAGCGCGTTGCCGACACCCTTGACGTTGAAGATGCCCTCGGTGACGATCGCGCCGCCCATCAGGGCACCGAGGTCGGTACCGAGGAAGGTGATGACGGGGATCATCGAGTTGCGCAGCAGGTGGGTGCCGATCACCTTCCGGCGCGGCAGGCCCTTGGCCACCGCGGTGCGGATGTAGTCGGCACGGATGTTCTCCACGATGGAGGTACGGGTCAGCCGCGCCACGTAGGCCAGCGAGAGCGAGCCCAGCACGATGGCCGGCAGCAGCAGCTGCTGCAGGTCCATGGAGTCCTGGACGGTCGGCTTGACCCACTTCAGGTCGATGCCGAAGAGCGTCTGGAAGACGAAGCCGAGCACCGGCACCGGAATGGAGATCAGGATCAGGGTGACCACCAGGGTGCTCTTGTCCGCGAACTTGCCGCGCTTGAGCCCGGACAGCAGGCCGATCGCGACACCGAAGACGAGCTCGATGACGAAGGCCATCAGGGCCAGGCGGACGGTCACCGGCATCGCTTCGGAGATCACGTCAGTGACCTTCCGGCCTGACAGGGTCTCACCGAAGTCCCCGGTGAAGAGGCCCTTCATGTAGTCCACGTACTGCTGCCAGAGCGGCAGGTCCAGGTGGAACTTGTGCTTGAGTGAGGCCAGCTGAGCCGGATCCGGCTGCTTGTCTCCCCACATCGCCCGGACCTGGTCACCCGGTAGGACATGCACCATGAAGAAGATCAGTGCGGTCGTACCTATGAACACCGGGATCATCTGGAGCAGTCGCCTCGCGACAAAGCGCCCCATCATGCCTCCATTGCGTGGTCGGCGCGGAAGCGGCCGGTGCCGACCCCCGCCCTTCTTGGGGGAGGGGTCGACACCGGCCCGTTACGCCTGCTGCTGGTCCCGGGCTGCGCCGATGGCAGCCCTGGCGGGCCTGGTGGTACCGGCCTGCTTACTTCTTGATCTCGACGTCGGTGAACACCGGGTCACCGAAGGAGTCGAACTTGACGTTCTGAACCTTGTTCGAGTAACCGGAGTTCGTCTTGTAGTACCACAGCGGGATGGACGGCATGTCCTTGGCCAGAACGGCCTCGGCCTGGCTGTACAGGTCGGTGGTCTTGTCGATCGAGGTCGCGGCGTCGGCCGCCTTCGACAGCTGGTCGAACTCCGGGCTGGAGTACAGCGAGTCGTTGGCGGAGGCGCCGGTGCCGTAGATGTCGCGCAGGAAGTTGGCGTTCAGCGGGTAGTCCTGCTGCCAGGCCGAGCGCATGATGCTGTCGACCTTGTGACCGTCGATCAGGTCACGGGCGGTCTTGAAGTCCGGCTTCGGGTCGCCGACGCACTCCACGCCGGTGTTCTGACGGATCGAGTTGCAGACCGCGTCGACCCACTCCTTGTGACCGCCGTCGGCGTTGTAGAGGATCGTCACCTTGTTGTTCGGGACACCGCCGCCGGCCGCGATCAGCTCCTTGGCCTTGGCCGGGTTGAAGGTGCAGGCCTCACCGCAGGCGCCCTTCTTGTAGCCGGCGACGCCCGGGGCGACCCAGCTGTCGGCCGGCATGCGCGAGCCCTGCAGCACCGTCTTGGTGATGGTGTCCCGGTCGATCGCCATGGACAGGCCCTGGCGGACCTGCGCCTTCTCGGGGCTCTTCCAGGCGTCCTGGTACATCGCGAAGGCGATGGAGGTGATGCCACCCATCGGCTGGTCGACGGCGCGGTCGCCCAGGTCGTTCTTGTACGAGGCCAGGTCGGTCGGGTCGACCTGGTCCAGCACGTCCAGGTTGTCCGAGACCAGGTCCTTGTAGGCGGCCTCGGCCTGGGTGTAGTTCTTGAAGACGATGCCGCCGTTCTTCGGCTTGTCCACACCCTGGTACTTGTCGTAGGCGGCCAGGGTGACGGCCTTGTTGTGCTCCCACGAGACGAACTTGTAGGGGCCGTCACCGATCGGGGACTCGCCGTACTTGTCCGGGTTGGTGAAGAACACCTTCGGCAGCGGCGAGAAGGCGGTGTAGCCCAGCTTGTACTCGAAGTACGAGACCGGGGCGGTCAGGTCGATGGTGAAGTGGGTGTCGTCCACGACCTTCAGGCCGGACATCTTGTCCGAGGTCGGGGCGCCCTTGTCCTTGTCCGGGTGGACGTCCGCGTAACCGGCGATGTCGGAGAACCAGTTGCTGTTGGTCTGGTTGTTCTTGGTGTTGGCGGACCAGTTCCAGGAGTCCACGAAGGACTGCGAGGTCACCGGGGTGCCGTCGTGGAAGGTCCAACCCGACTTCAGGGTCACGGTCCAGTGCTGCGAGTCGGTGGTCTCGATCTTGTCGGCGACCTGGTTGCGCAGCTTGCCGTTGGCCGGGTCGTAGTCGACCAGCCCGCGGAACAGGTTCTTGACGATGCGGCCGCCGCCGACCTCCATGGCATTCGCCGGCTGGAGCGGGTGCTGCGGCTCGCTGCTCTGGTAGCTGAACATGCCGCTGCTGTCGGCCTCGCCGCTGCTCGACGAACCGCCACTGCTGCCGCAAGCGGTAGCGGCAAGGGCGACCGCGACAGCCGTGACGACCCACTTGGCCTGGCTGGCACCGCGCATGGGTGTGCCTCCTGTATCCGTGATCCAAACGTGGAGAGCATCGCGGGAGCCGGCGAACCAGAGGTCCGACCACACCCCGGCAATGCTTCCTCGCCCGAGGTTTCGGCGCGCACCCCTGCGCGTAACCCTTGACCCGAGCTCGACTGCACCCACTATCGACCACGCTCGGATACTTAAGTGACCGTTACGCATTTCAATTTGGTCACATGAAAGTTGCATTGATTTTAAAAAACGGACATTTGAGACATACTCAGACAGGTATGAAACGGACAGTTGCTTTGAATAACGGTCGGTTACATACGATAACCGGACATCTAGATGATCATCCGGCCATCCGCGTCGACTGCGGAGAGTGAAAAGGGCCGGTTGGTCTCCCCCCTCCGCGGAGGGGGGGAGACCAACCGGCCCTTCGGGTACTACCGAAGCGTGTCAGCCCTTCTTGGCACGCGAGGCGGTACGGCCACGCTCCTTCTGGTCCAGCACCACCTTGCGAATCCGCACGGTCTCCGGGGTCACCTCGATGCACTCGTCCTCGCGGCAGAACTCCAGCGACTGCTCCAGCGAGAGCTTGCGCGGCGGGACGATCGACTCGGCCACATCGGCGGTCGAGGACCGCATGTTGGTGAGCTTCTTCTCCTTGGTGATGTTCACGTCCATGTCGTCGGAGCGGGAGTTCTCGCCGACGATCATGCCCTCGTACACCTCGGTGCCGGGGTCGGTGAACAGCACGCCGCGCTCCTGCAGGTTGGTCATCGCGAAGGCGGTGACCACACCGGCCCGGTCGGCGACCAGGGAGCCGTTGTTGCGGGTCGTCAGGGTGCCGAACCACGGCTCGTAGCCCTCGTGGATCGAGTGCGCGATGCCGGTGCCGCGGGTGTTGGTGAGGAACTCCGTACGGAATCCGATCAGGCCGCGGGACGGCACGACGAACTCCATCCGGACCCAGCCCGAGCCGTGGTTGGACATGTTGTCCATCCGGCCCTTGCGGATGCCCATGAGCTGGGTGACGGCACCCATGTGCTCCTCGGGCACGTCCACGGTGAGGCGCTCGACCGGCTCGTGGGTCTTGCCGTTGATCTCCCGGGTGACCACCTGCGGCTTGCCGACGGTCAGCTCGAAGCCCTCGCGGCGCATGGTCTCGATCAGGATGGCCAGCGCCAGCTCACCACGGCCCTGCACCTCCCAGGCGTCCGGGCGCTCGGTGTCCAGGACGCGCAGCGACACGTTACCGATCAGCTCGCGGTCCAGCCGGTCCTTCACCTGGCGGGCGGTGACCTTGCGGTCGACCTTGCCGCCGGACTTGGCGTCGGCGCCCTTGCCGGAGCCGCCCTTGCCGACCAGCGGCGAGGTGTTGGTGCCGATGGTCATCGAGATGGCCGGCTCGTCCACCGTGATCAGCGGCAGCGCGACCGGGTTCTCCGGGTCGGCCAGGGTCTCGCCGATCATGATGTCCGAGATGCCGGCGACGGCGCAGATGTCGCCGGGCCCGGCCTGCTCGGCGGGCTTGCGGGTGAGCGCCTCGGTCATCAGCAGCTCGGAGATGCGGACGTTCTGGACCGAGCCGTCGCGCTTGATCCAGGCGACGGTCTGCCCCTTCTTCAGGTAGCCCTGCTCGACGCGGAGCAGCGCGATGCGGCCGAGGAAGTTGTCGGCGTCCAGGTTGGTGACGTGCGCCTGGAGCGGGGCGTCCTCGTCGTAGGTCGGGGCCGGGACGGTCTCCAGGATGGTGGAGAAGAACGGCTCCAGGTTGTCGCTGTCTGCCGGGACGGTGCCGTTCTCCGGCTTGGTCAGCGAGGCCACGCCGTCACGGGCGCAGGCGTAGACGATCGGGAACTCGATCTGGTCCTCGTCCGCGTCCAGGTCCAGGAACAGGTCGTAGGTCTCGTTGATGACCTCGTCGATCCGGGAGTCCGGACGGTCGGTCTTGTTGATGCACAGGATGACCGGCAGCTTGGCGTTCAGGGCCTTGCGGAGCACGAAGCGGGTCTGCGGCAGCGGGCCCTCGGAGGCGTCCACCAGCAGCACCACCGCGTCCACCATCGACAGACCGCGCTCGACCTCGCCACCGAAGTCGGCGTGGCCCGGGGTGTCGATGATGTTGATGGTGATCGGTGCGCCACCGTCCTTGGGGTGGTACTTGACCGCGGTGTTCTTCGCGAGAATGGTGATGCCCTTCTCGCGCTCCAGGTCGTTCGAGTCCATCATCCGGTCGTCGAGCTGCTGGTGGGCGGCGAAAGCGCCGGCCTGCTTCAGCATGGCGTCGACCAGGGTGGTCTTGCCGTGGTCGACGTGAGCGACGATGGCGACGTTACGGATGTCGTTGCGCGTGGGCATGCCTAGCGGATTCTCCCGGAATCGTGGGTTACGGCGCCCGGCTGCGTACAGCGTCGATCAGCGTCTTCGCCGTGGACGACCGCGATCCCTCTTGATCGCCGCCGCCCGGTCCGCCTGCTACTACCGGTCCACCCGCCGGGCACGATGACATGCCACGGCTTCCTCCTATCGTACGGGGAACCACCCAACGAATCCGAAACGGGCGCCGGAAGATGATCAGAACCGGCCGTGCACGGCCGGGGCCGCCCGGTCCGCAGCGTGGAGCCGCCCGTACCGGGTACGGGCGGCTCGTGCGCAGGGAGCGCCGTGCGGGGCGGTGCCGCTCAACCGGCGCTGCGGAAGCCCAGGTCCTGGAAGCGGGGGCCGGCGAAGCCGTACGCGCCGGCGTTGGCCACGGTGTCACGGACCGCGACCAGGTCGGGCCGCTGGTAGAGCGGGACGGAGTGGGCGAGCTGCCAGATCCGGGCGTCGGCCTGCTGGAGCAGCTTGCGCTGCGCACCGAGGTCGACCTCGCGGGTGGCCCGGTCGAACAGCCGGTCGATCTCCTCGGTGCCGATCCTGGCGTAGTTGCGCCCGATCACCGGGATGCCGTCGGCGCCCGGCCGGGGCTTGGCGTAGAGCGCGTGCTCCTCGGCGCCGGGGAAGCCGGTGACGGGCCAGGAGAAGAGCGCCAGGTCGTAGTCGCCGGTGGCCAGGTGCTCCTTGACGAACTCCGAGGCGGGCACCGCCTGGGTGCGCAGGGTGATCCCCGCCTCCGCCAGGTTGGCGGTGAGCGCGTCGGCGGTCCGCCGGGCGGTGGCGGAGCCGTCCGGGATCAGCAGGGTGAGGAGCAGCTGCTTGCCGTCCTTGGCACGGCCGGTCGCGGCCTGCTTCCAGCCCGCCTTGTCCAGGAGCTTGGCCGCGGTGGTGTCCTCGTCCCCGGCCGCGGCGCTGTTGTCCTGGTACCCGTCCTGGTCGGCCATCAGCAGATGGTTGCCTAGCGGGGTGGCCGGCAGCCCGAGCGGGCCGAGCGCCGCCTTGGCGATCCGCTGCCGGTCCACCGCCAGGGCGACCGCCTGCCGGACGGTGGTGTCGCCGAGCGGAGCCCTGGCGGCGTTCAGGGTGAGCTGGGTGAACGCGGGCGAGGCGGCCCGGTGCAGGGTCAGCCCGGGCAGCGACTCGGCCCGGCGCAGCGCCTGGTCGGAGGCGTCGACCAGGGCCGCGGCGGCCGGCGGCGCGGCCGGGCTCTGCTTCGTGGGCGACGCGGGCGGGGACGCGGAGGCGCTGGTGGTGCCGTCACCGGAGGCGGAGGGGCTGCCGGAGGCGGAGGGGCTGGAACTGCGCGAGGACGCCGCCGAGGCGGAGGGCTTCCCGGAGACGGAGGCGTCGGCCGCCGACCCACTGGCCGAGGCCGCCGGCGGACCGGCGGCGGACCGGTCGGTCAGTGCGTAGTCGATGGCGGAGGTGAGCGGGGCGATGTCCAGCCTGCCCTGGTCGAGGGCGTCCAGGCGGGCCTCGGCCGGGGTGGCCAGGAAGTCGATCTCCTCGGCCTTCGCGGCGTTGCCCCACCACCGGGGGTTGCGGATCAGTGCCGCCTTCCCGGCCTGCCGGTCGTACGAGCGCACCGTGAACGGCCCGGCCGAGACTCGCAGCGCCTCGGTGGTGAGCGGCCGGTTGAAGACGTCCGCGGAGCTGGTCGACGCGGCCGGGTAGAGCGGGCTGAACAGGGCGCGCCAGGCACCGTACGGCTGCTTGAAGGTGACCTTGACCTCGTGGGCGTCCGTGCCCTGTGCGATGGACTCGATCGCGGCGTACCCGTCCGGGTGGTCGCTGTGGAAGGCCGGGTCGGCGCCGGAGAGGGCGCGCCACTGGGCGGTGAAGTCGGCCGCCGAGATCGGGGTGCCGTCGCTCCAGACCGCCTTGGGGTTGAGCCGGTAGGTGACGACCTGCGGAGTCTGCCCGGCCTTGGTGGACTGCGCGGAGACCAGGTAGTCGGGGTCGGCGGCGGGACGGGCGTGCTCGTCCAGCCGGAACAGGCTGGGCAGCAGGGCCCGGGCGATCAGCTGTGAGTCGGCGGTCGCCTCGGGCTGGAAGACGTTCAGGGTCGCGGGGACGGAGTCCACGGCCCAGCGCAGGGTGCCGCCCTCGCGGAGGGCGGCCCGGTCCACCCGGGCGAGGTCGGCAGCGGTGGGCGGTGGCGGGGCGCTGTCCTCGGAGCAGCCGGCCAGTGCGGTGCTCATCATCAGGGCGAGGGCGGCGGCGGTGACCTGGGGGACGCGCATGCACTTCTCCGGCGGATGGTCAGTTGATCCGAGGATTCAGGGCCGACCACCACTGAAGGCCACCGGCCCACCCCGCACCGTCCGACACGGCGGCCCGCCACACGAAAGCACCCTCCCGGCCTACCCGGCGCCCCTACAGCGCCAGCTCGAACCAGACGATCTTGCCGTTGGGTGTCCGGCGGCTCCCCCAGCGCTCGGCCAGCAGGCTGACCAGCTGCAGCCCGCGGCCGCCCTCGTCGGTCTCCTGGGCCCGCCGCTGCCGCGGCTGTGCGTAGCCGTCGTCCCAGACCTCGCAGACCACCGTGCGGTCCCGGAGCAGCCGCAGCCGGATCTCTCCCCGGCCGTGCCGCAGCGCGTTGGTGACCAGCTCGCTGACCAGCAGCTCGGTGGTGTCCACCAGTTCGTCCAGGCCCCGGGTGAGCAGCCAGCCGCAGGCGAGGTCCCGGGCCTTGCCGACGCTGGTCAGCTCGGCCGGCAGCTTCCAGTCGCCCACCGCGTCCTCCGGCAGGCTCTGCACCTTGGCCATCAGCAGCGCGATGTCGTCCTCGCCGTGGTGCGGGATCAGCTCGTCCAGCACCTCGTCGCAGAGTTTCTCCAGCTCCTTGGAGCCGCCCGTCAGCGCGGTGCGGAAGGCCCGCAGACCCTCGTCCAGCTGGTGTTTGCGGGACTCCACCAAGCCGTCGGTGTAGAGGCCGAGCACCGCGCCGTCCGGCAGGTCGACCCAGACCTCCTCGAAGGGCTCGCCGCCGACGCCGAGCGGCAGGCCGGGCGGGACGTCCAGCATCCTGGCCGGCTCTCCCGGGCTGAGCAGGACGGGCGGCAGATGGCCGGCGTTGGCGAAGGTACAGCGCTGCTTGACCGCGTCGTACACGGCGTACACACAGGTGGCGAGGTAGAGCTCGGTGGACTCCTCCCCCGGTCGGTCGCTGTCGCCGCCGAGGCCGCGGGCGATCTCGTCCAGTGCGCTGAGCACCTCGGCGGGGTCGAGGTCGAGCATGGCGAGGGTGCGCACCGCCGTCCGGAGCTGGCCCATCGCGACGGCGGCCTGCAGGCCGCGGCCCATCACGTCGCCGATCACCAGGGCGGTACGGCTGCCGGGCAGCGGGATGACGTCGAACCAGTCGCCGCCGACCTCGGTGTTGTTGTTGCTGGGCAGGTAGCGGCGGGCGATCTCCAGGCCGGTGGCGGCCGGGTTCCCGGGGGGCAGCAGGCTGCGCTGGAGCAGCAGGGCGCGTTCGTGCTCGCGGCGGTAGAGCCGGGCGTTGTCGACGCAGACGGCGGCGCGGGCGACCAGTTCCTCGGCGATGGCGACGTCGCGGGCGTCGAAGGGCTCGCTGCCGATCGCGCGGGAGAGCTGGACCAGGCCGAGCACCTGGTCGCGGGCGACCAGCGGGACCACCAGGGTGGAGCGCAGCAGCGGGTCGGGACCCGGCTGGGGGACGACGCTGCGGCCGGTGCGCAGCGCGCGGGCGTGCGGGGAGCGGCGGGGGTAGCAGAGGGTGCCGCCGGCCTCGGCGACCGGAACCGTCCCTTCGGCGCCCAGCACGCTGGAGGCCCCGCCGACCACGCTGGAGACGGCGACCCGGCGCAGTTCGCCGCATCCGTCGGAGAGCCCGGACCGGCCGGAGATCGGTCCGGAGTCGCCGGTGAGCAGCGCGGTGTAGAGGTCGACGGTGGCCAGGTCGCAGAACTGCGGGACGATCACGTCGAGCAGTTCCTTGGCGGTGGTCTCCAGGTCGAGGGTGGAGCCGATGTGGCTGCTGGCCTCGTTCAGCAGGGCGAGGCTGCGGCGGACCCCGGCGGCCTCGCGTTCGGCGACGTGGCGGCTGGTGACGTCCATCACCTGGCCGGCCACGCCCATCGGGTGTCCGGCCGTGCCGGTGAGGCGGTAGAGCGAGATCGCCCAGCGGCGACCGCCGTCGCGGCGGCCGGGCGCGGGGGCGCTTGCGGTGCGCGGGACGGCTCCGGTGATGCGCAGGTCGACGATCGGGCCGCCGCCGTCGAGCACCTTACGCAGCGCGACCAGCAGCCGCTCGGCCTCCCCCGGCAGGAAGAGGTCGTAGGGGGTGAGGCCCTGGAGTTCGGCGGGCGACAGGCCGACACCGGCGGCGAAGGCGTCGTTGACCCGCTGGAGGCGCAGGTCGTTGTCGAAGAGGAAGAAGCCGGTGGGGGTCTGCCCGAAGACGGCCTCGGAGGCGGCCAGGTCGGTCTCGAGCCGGCGCAGCCGTCCGAGGTCCACTGCGAGGCAGGTGGCACCGGGGGTGCTGGGAGTGCCGGCGCCGGGCGCCGTGTCCGGCACGGCGTCGGGCATCGCGTAGACCTCGGCCAGGCCCTCGGTGCCGTCGGCGTCCCGGTAGGGCGCGGTGCCCACCCACTCCTCGCCGCCCAGGATGCGCTCCAGCCGGGCGCGGCCGCGCTGCCAGTGCTCGCGGGGGACGAAGGTGGTGATCGGGTCGGCGCCCACCGCCTCGGCTGCGGGGACGCCGAAGAACTCGGCGGCCCGGCCGCTCCACTGGCTGATCCGCCCGTCCGGGCCGATCGCGAAGGTGGCGACTCTGACGAAGTCGTAGATGGAGCCCGGCTGGGTGTGCCCCCAGCTGCCGGGCGCGCTGCGGTCCCTACCCCGGTCAATCGAGACACCGAGCTGTCCGGGCACGGCAAGACTGCTGCCGCTGCTCGGCGCGTTCGGCGCCGGGATGCTGTTCAACGGACCGACCCCTCCAACCCGTGGCCATCCGGATGTCGAGAAACCGAGTATTCATCATCCGGGGGCGAGCGCACACGCCCTGGACATCACAACATCGAATCAAGGCCGGCCCCGCTCCGGCTCCATACCCGGCACCGACTGTTCGAACCGGACGACGGCTCGGCCGAATCGGCACACCGGGGTCAAGCGCATTGAGCTTATCGGACCTGAATGACGGTCAGATCTGACGAGACCATGTCGAGTTGCGATGGGAAGCACCGCATTGATGAACGCCCAATGGCCGCAGCGAACATCCGACTATCCGAATGTCCGCTCCTGATCGGAACCGTCCGTTGCCAGCTCGAACCAGACCACTTTTCCCATCCCCTCGGCCCGGGTACCCCAGCGCAACGCAAGGCGGCCCACCAGTTCGAGACCCCGGCCACCCTCGTCGGCCTCGGCCGCGTGGCGCTCGCGCGGCGGATCGGGCAGTGGGTCGGAGATCTCCACCAGCAGGGTGTCGCCCAGGGTCAGCCGGACCCCGATCGGGGCGCTGGCGTACCGGACGGAGTTGGTCACCAGTTCGCTGACCAGCAGTTCGGCGGTGTCCGTGAGTTCCTCCACGGACCAGTCGGCCAGTGTGCCGCGCACCAGGCGGCGGGCCCGGGAGACCGCGGTCGGCTCCGCGGGCAGCGTCCAGCCGGCCGTCGGCGTACCGGCCCGGCCCCGGCCGAGCCGGGCCAGCAGCAGCGCGACGTCGTCCGGCTCCTGGCCGTGCTCCATGGTGGCCAGCACCGCCTCGCACGCCTGATGGATCGACGGGTAGGGCTGTTCCAGTACGCTGATCAGCCGGCCGAGGCCGACGTCCAGGTCCTTGTCCCTGGACTCCACCAGACCGTCCGTGCACAGCGCCAGCAGACTGCCCTCGGGGATCTCCAGCTCGATCGACTCGAACGGGACGCCGCCCACCCCGAGCGGCGCACCGGACGGCAGGTCCACCACCTGCCCGGCACCGCCCGGCAGCGGACTGCCGCTCCGGCTGCCGTTCTCGGCCCCTTCCCCGGGCACGACCAGGACCGGCGGGATGTGGCCCGCCTTGGTGGCGATCAGCCGCCCGGTCGCCGGGTCGAAGACCGCGTACACGCAGGTGGCCAGCAGTGCCTCGTCCGGGCCCTGGGCCAGGTCGTCGGCCAGCTCGTTGACGTGCCGCAGCAGCACCTCGGGCGGCAGGTCGAGCCCGGCCAGGGTCCGTACCGCGGTGCGCAGCCGGCCCATCGTGGCCGCGGCCCGCAGGCCGTGGCCCATCACGTCGCCGACCACCAGTGCCGTGCGCTCGCCCGGCAGCGGGATGACGTCGAACCAGTCGCCGCCCACCTCGGTGCCGCTGCTGCCCGGCACGTACCGGTAGGCGACCTCGATCCCCGCGGGCTGCGGGACCTGCTGGGGCAGCAGGGTGCGCTGGAGGGTGAGTGCGGCGGTGCGCTCGCGTGCGTAGAGGCGGGCGTTGTCCAACGAGCTGCCCGCCCGGTCGGCGAGTTCGACGGTGAAGGCCAGGTCGTCCCGGTCGAAGCCCTCCCGGTAGCCCGCGCGGCTGACCACCAGCAGGCCGATCACGATGCCCCGGGCGCGCAGCGGTACCACCAGGCACGAGTGCACGCCGAGGTCGTGCGCCGCCTGCATCTTGGGGTCGTTGGGGTAGGTGAGGTCGCTCAGCTCGTCCGGTCCGGAGAGCAGTTCGGGAACGCCGCTGCGCAGCACCCGGCCGAAGGCGGAGTCCTCGGCGAAGGTGATCCGGGCGCCCCGGCGGAGCATCGTCTCGACCTCTGGGCCGTCCTGGACCGAGGCGGTGCCGAGCTGGAGCAGCGAGGTCCGCCGGTCGTGGCCGTGCCGGGGCAGGTCGTCGCCGTGCGCCACCGCCTGGAGAAGGATCACCGCGGAGTAGTCGGCCAGCCTGGGCACCACCGCGCCGGCCAGTTCCTGGGCGATCCTCGACGCGTCCAGCAGGTCGCCGACCCTGGAGCCGAACTCGTTGAGCAGCGAGAGCCTGCGCCGGGCGTGCTCGACCTTGGAGACCGCCCGGTAGCGCTCGGTCACGTCCATCACCGTGCCCGAGATGCCGAGCACCCGGCCGGAGCGGTCCGTCATCCGGCTGTAGGAGATCGACCGGTAGCCCGCCCGGGCGGGGCCCGGCGCGGCCAGGGTGACGTCGACCACCGGTTCGCCGGTGGCCAGCACCTGCCGCTGGATGATGGTGATCTCGTCGGCGGCGCGCTCGGGCAGGGTCTCGCCGGTGGTGCGGCCCACGTGGTCCTCGGCGGCGACGCCGTTCATCTCGGCGAGGGTCCGGTTGACGGCGGTGTAACGCAGGTCGGTGTCGAGGACGGCGATGCCGAGCGGGGACTGTTCGAACAGCGCGTCCCGTACCGCCAGATCGCGCTCGACGGCCTGGAGCGTCGCGGCGTCCGTGAGCGCCGCCTGCAGGAACGGCGTACCGTCCCCGTCCACCAGCAGCGAGATCCGGGCCTCGACCGCGACCAGACCGCCCTGCCGCTGGCGCAGCTCGGTCAGCCCGTGCCAGCTGCCGTTCTGCAGGGTGTCCCTGATCGCCTCGCGGGTGCGCTCGACCGCGCGCTCGCCGCCGACCAGGTCGTCGATCCGGCGGCCCACCAGCAGTTCGCTCGGCCAGCCGAGCAGTTCCTCTGCAGCCGGGCTCCACAGCACCACCCGGCCCGAGGTGTCCAGGATCGCGACGGCCACCTTCACCACGTCGAACAGGCTGCCCTGGGTGTGCCGGCCGGTCTTGACCGGCCCGACGCCGGAGCCCGGGAACGGCGCGGCGGGAATGCCGCGCGAGACCGGCGCCCCCGGAGCGGCCGCCCAGCGGAGCGCCGCCCCCGGAGCCGTCGGCGAGTACACCTGTGGTGCGACCGACGGCATCCGCCGGCGAAGCCTGGCGCGCGCGGCGGCGCTTCCGAGCCCGCGGCCCGTACCCGCGCTCCCCGTCACCGGACTCGCCGAGCGCACCGGAGTGCGCCGGGGGAGCCCCTGGCCTTGCCGTGCTCCCCCGCCGCTGGCCGTACTCGACACGGACGGGCCCTCCGGCTCTCGGGCTGCGCACCTCGGCGGACCACCGGGTACGGGTTGGCTGGATTTCACCTCACCTGTGGTGACGAATGCTGCCGAACGGTGACACACCCGCCACGTTGCCAGCGTATCCCGGGCCGTCGGGTGCGCTTCCCGATCGACGCACCGGGCCTGCCCCGTCCGGCGAGGTCAGGCCTGGCCGAGCAGCCGGGCGACGTGCGGGAGGACTTCGCGGTCGTGTTCCAGCCAGTCCACCTCGGCGAGCTCGCCCGGGCCGAGCCAGCGCAGCTCGGAGTGGTCCTCCAGCGGCTGCGGGTCGCCGGAGAGCAACTCGGCGGCCCAGATCCGCAGTTCCAGCCCGGGCCGGATCGGCCAGCAGCCCGGCAGCTGGCGCAGCGCGCGGGCGCGCACGCCGAGCTCCTCGTGCAGTTCGCGCTCCAGCGCCTGCGCCGGGCTCTCCCCCGGCTCGGCCTTGCCGCCCGGGAACTCCCAGTAACCCGCCACCTCGGGCGGCGCGCTGCGCCGGGCGGCCAGCACCCGGCCCTGGTGGATGAGGGCTCCGCCGACGACGATCCGGTTCTCCATGTCCCAGACCCTATGCGGGCTCGGGCTCGGTCCAGTACAGCTGCTTGTGACCGCGGGCCTCGAACTCCGCCGCCAGCGCCTCGGCCTCCGCCCGCTCGAGGCCCTCGGCGACCACGAAGCGGTTGCCGTTGTCGTCCTGCCGCATCACCCGGTACGACCCCATGCCCGCACGCCAGCCCGTCCGGCCGCACGGGGCCCGGCCCGGTGGGGGACGGGCCGGGCGTGGTGCGGTCACGGACGCTACGGGGGCACTGCTACCGACGGGTACGGGCCCGGTTAACACCAGGTAAGGCAATCGGCAGCCGCCGGGGAGCGTGCGGGACGCCGCACGCCGCCACATCGGGCCGCGGGTGCCCGCGCTCGCCCGACCCAGGGGCGCGGCCCGGGCCACCCGAAAGCCGTACCGGGCAGCAGCGCGGGTGAACTCGACCGAGGTATCCGGCGGACCCGCAGCCGACTCGAACAGGGCGTGACCAGGCATCAGTTCGGGCAACGCGCGAGCCACTTGTCCCCCGCGCCGACAATGCCGACGAGGGCATCCATGTCTCGCGAAGCAAGAAGTCCGGTCTCGGCCTTCAAGATGATTGACCGGACGACTTCACTCGGCCGGGACGCCCTCCCACAATCGAGTCATGGGAAAGACCTATGAGCGCATCGAGGGCCGCCTGCGGACATTCATCGAGAGTCAGCCGGTCTTCTTCACCGCCACCGCCCCGCTGGCCGGGGTCGGACACGTCAACCTCTCGCCCAAGGGTCGTTCCGGCACGCTCGCCGTGCTGGACGAACTGACCCTGGCCTACCTGGACTTCGGCGGCAGCCACGCCGAGACCATCGCCCACCTGCGGGAGAACGGGCGGATCACCCTGATGTGGTGCGCCTTCGCCGGGCCGCCCACAGTGGTGCGGGTGCACGGGCGCGGCGAGGCCGTCTTCCGCGACGACCCGCGCTTCGGGGAGCTACTGGCGCACTTCGATCCGTCCGCGGACGGGGCCGGGCTGCGCGCGATCGTGCTGGTGCGCGCCGAGCGGGTGAGCGACTCCTGCGGCTTCGCGGTGCCGCTGATGGAGTACCTGGGCGACCGCGATCTGCACGCGCAGCACTTCGAGCGCCGGGAGGACGAGGAGTTCCGCGCGTACTGCGAGAGCAAGGAGTACGTCGGCACCAGCATCGACGGCCTGCCCGCCCTCCCCCTGCCCCTCCCGCCCAGGGCGGCGTAGGGTCCGCGGGACGCGGGCGCGAGGCGGCGCTTCGGCCGTACCGTTTCCCCTTGAACACCCCCGGAGAGAAACGGACCGCCCGTGGCCGCACGCCGCCCGTACGTCCTGCTGAGCGCCGCGATGTCCGTCGACGGCTTCCTCGACGACGCCTCGCCCGACCGCCTGCTGCTCTCCAACCCGGCCGACTTCGACCGGGTGGACGAGGAGCGGGCCGGCTGCGACGCCATCCTGGTCGGCGGCAACACCCTGCGCCGTGACAACCCCCGGTTGCTGGTCAACTCGGCCGCCCGGCGGGCGTCCCGGGTCGCGGTGGGCAAGCCCGAGCACCCGCTCAAGGTCACCCTCAGCGCGAGCGGGACGCTCGACGCCAGCCTCGCGTTCTGGCACACCGGCGGCGCCAAGCTCGCGTACACCACGAGCGCGGCGGCGCCCGGGCTGCGTGCCCGGCTCGCCCCGCTGGCCGAGGTGGTCGACCTCGGCACGGGGGTGGACCTCGGCGCCGTACTGGACGACCTGGGGACGCGCGGCGTCGAGCGGCTGATGGTCGAGGGCGGCGGCAGCGTGCACACCCAGTTCCTCGCCCAAGGACTCGCTGACGAACTGCAGCTCGCCATCGCCCCGTTGCTGGTCGGCCAGGCCGGCGCACCCCGCTTCGCCGGTCCGGCCGACTACCCCGGCGGACCCACCCGGCGGATGCGGCTGATCGAGGCGCGTACGGTTGGCGATGTCGTCCTGCTCCGGTACGCCCCCAAGGAGACCAGCCCGTGACCACGTCCGAGGATCTGCGGTGGCTCGGCCGCGCCGTCGAGCTCTCCCGGCTCTGCCCGCCGTCCCGGACCGCGTTCTCGGTCGGCGCGGTGATCGTGGGCGCCGACGGCGAGGTCCTCAGCGAGGGCTACAGCCGTGAGCTCGACTCCCACAACCACGCCGAGGAGGCGGCGCTCTCCAAGCTGCCCGCCGGGGACCCCCGGCTGCGCACGGCCACCATCTACAGCTCGCTGGAGCCCTGCGGGCAGCGTGCCTCCCGGCCGCGTACCTGTGCCCAGCTGATCATCGCGGCGGGCGTCCCCCGGGTCGTGGTCGCCTGGCGCGAGCCCGACCTCTTCGTCACCGCCTGCCAGGGGACGGCGCTGCTCACCAGTGCGGGAGTGGCGGTCGAGGAGCTGCCGGAACTGGCCGAGGCGGCGCGCGCGGCCAACGCCCATCTGATCGACTGACGGGCCGTCCACGCAACGGCGCCCGGACGAGCGCAGTGCCGGTGGGTGAGGGAGCCATGGCGGCGAACGTGGGCGCCGGACGTTTCGATGCCTACCGAAGCGTCGCGGGTGCACCCTTGGGGCGTGACGCGGAATTTGCGGGAGCGCGGGGTGGCGGCCGACGAGGTGCGGGCCGGGGCGGGCGGTGGCCGCACTGGCCGGGCTGCTGGCGGATGCCACCAGCGCCGTGTTCCGCCTGGCACTGCTGGACGGCCGGGCATGGACGGCCACCGAGCTCGCCCGCCACGCCGGAATCGCCGCCTCCACCGCGACCGCCCATCTCAACCTCCTGACCGAGGGCGGCCTGCTCGTCGAGGAGCGCCAGGGCCGTCACCGGTACGTGCGGCTGGCGGGGCCGGAGGCCGCCGAACTGGTCGAGCACCTCTCGGCGCTGGCACCCGGCCGGCTCGCGACACCGCCCCGGACGCTCTCCGCCGCCACCCGGCGCAGCGCCATGGCACGGGCCCGCACCTGCTACGACCACCTGGCCGGACTGCTCGGGGTCACCATCACCGAGACCATGGCCGAGCGGGGCCTGCTGGACTGGCGTCGCGGTCCGGCCCTGACCGCCGCGGGCGCCGAGTGGCTGGACGCCCTCGGCATCGCCCTGCCCGAGAACTCCGAGCGGCCGGCCGTCCGCCCCTGCCTCGACTTCACCGAACGCCGGCCGCACCTCGCCGGGACGGTCGGGGCCGCGCTCTCCCGCCACGCCTTCGATGCCGGCTGGATCGTACGCATCGGTACGACCCGTGCCGTGAGCCTCACTCCCGAAGGCCGGGACGCCCTTTCGAATCATCTGGACCTACGGCATCACGCCATCCTGGAGCCGTAAGGTCGGTCACAGGACGCGCATAGTTGATGAAGGATCTTCTGCCAACTGGTAGATCCTGTGAAGGATCTTCATCAAAACGCTCCTCCGACCGGTGCGTACAGAGAAGTCCTTGACTGGTACAGAATGGAACTTTCGGCGAGGCATGTCCGGAAATATGGACAACCGCCCGACCCCCGCCGATCGGCCGTTCCGGCGCTCCACCTCCGGCTGTAAGCATGAGCCTGCGGATCGACCTTGGAAATCGCCTTCGACCCACCCGTCAGGCTGTCGATCCGTCATCCAGGCACACAACCCAGGGGGGTTACTCAGCCATGTCCGAAAACAGCGTCATACCCTCGAACGGCTCCTCGCCCGAGGGCCGCCACTCATCCGACCTGACCCGGCGCCGGATGCTGCAGGGCGCGGGTGTCGCGCTCGCCGCGGCCGCCGGCACCGCCGTGATCGGGTTCACCGGGCCCTCCAGGCAGTCCGCCGTGGCCGCCGACCCGGGTGCCGGGGACGAGTTCGACGAGGTGTACCAGGGCCGCCGGCTCCAGGGCCGGCGGCTCGACGGGGGCCACGACAGCGGTCACGGCGGCCACCACGGCAGCGGCTACCAGGTCCTGATCGACGGTGAGGAACTGCACGTCATGCAGAACGCCGACGGCACCTGGATCAGCGTGGTGAACCACTACCAGACCCACGCCACCCCGCGTTCGCTCGCCCGCGCCGCCGTGATCGACCTCCAGGGCGCCGAGTTGCTCCCGCTCAGCTGAGCGGTCGAGCGACCGACCAGCCCCTGACCGCACCCACCCAAGAGGAACCCTCATGGCAGTCCGCAAGAACCAGGCGACCCTGACGGCCAAGGAGAAGCGCGACTTCGTCGACGCCGTCCTGGAGCTCAAGCGCCTTGGGCGCTACGACTCCTACGTCAGCACCCACAACACCTTCATCATCAGCGACAGCGACAACGGCGAACGGGTCGGGCACCGCTCGCCGTCCTTCCTGCCCTGGCACCGCAGGTTCCTGCTGCAGTTCGAGCAGGACCTGCAGAGCATCAACCCGGCCGTCACCCTGCCCTACTGGGACTGGACGGCCGACCGCACCACCACCTCCTCGATCTGGGGCCCGGACTTCCTCGGCGGCAACGGCCGCAGCAGCGACGGCCAGGTGACCACCGGCCCGTTCGCCTACAGCGGCGGCAAGTGGACGCTGGCGGTCCGCCCGGACAGCCGCAACTACCTTCGCCGCAGCCTGGGTTCGGCCGTCGCCGCGCTGCCGACCAAGGCCGAGGCGGAGTCCGTGCTCGCCATGTCCACCTACGACATGGCCCCGTGGAACAGCTCCTCCGACGGTTTCCGCAACCACCTGGAAGGCTGGCGCGGCGTCAACCTGCACAACCGGGTGCACGTCTGGATCGGCGGCCACATGGCCACCGGCATGTCCCCCAACGACCCGGCCTTCTGGCTGCACCACTGTTTCATCGACAAGCTGTGGGCGGAGTGGCAGACCCGCCACCGCGACCAGAGCTACCTGCCGACCGGCAACACCGCCAATGTGGTCGATCTCAACGAAACCATGAAGCCGTGGAACAACGTCTCTCCAGCCGACATGCTCGACCACACCAAGTTCTACACCTACGACACCGGCTTCTAGCACGCGGTTTGCCGGGGCGGCCGACACTGTGGCTCGCTCATCGTTCGAACAGCCGGACCATCAGGGGGAATGCTCGATGAAGAACGGTCTGAAGCGGAGCGCGGCACGCCTCGCCGCGGCCGGTGTGATGGGCGCTGCCGTGATCGCGGCTGCGGCCACACCCGCACTCGCCAAGGGCGCCGCGGAGCTCAGCGCGCCCAGCAGGGTGAGCGTCGGCCAGGCCATCCACATCAAGGGGCGGGCCACCGACGACGGCGCCACGGACGCCAGGCTCTGCGTGCAGGAGCGCTCCGGCAAGTCGGGCGCCTGGCGCACCGTCAAGTGCGGCCCCATGACCGTGCTTCCGTTGCACGACGCCACGGTCGACGTGAAGATCAAGGCCCGCCACCGTGCAACCATCCAGCTCCGCGGGGTTCTCTACGGATACGACGGCGCGAAGGGCGGCCACCCGTTCGTCGACCGCACCACGGACGTCAAGGTCGTCCACGTGCGCTGACGCGCACCGGAAGCCCGAGGGGGGCCGGTCCGTGCGGACCGGGCCCCCTCGGCGTTCGACCGTGCCGGATCAGACGTTGAAGCGGAATGTCTGCCATCCGATCCTGACCTGCGGCGGAGCCACATACAGCGCGCTGACCAGGCATTTCTCCGTTGGCGTGCGTTGGGACCCGACGGTCGCTTACGGGTGTCCTGCGGACTGTCTGCGGACTGGCCGGGTGCGCCGAGGCTGCGGAAATCTGTGGCACACGGACCGGCCCGT
The DNA here is from genome assembly GCF_039533515.1 of Kitasatospora cystarginea. Lineage (NCBI taxonomy): Bacteria > Bacillati > Actinomycetota > Actinomycetes > Kitasatosporales > Streptomycetaceae > Kitasatospora > Kitasatospora cystarginea. The sequence continues at coordinate 21,665 of NZ_BAAATR010000024.1, forward strand.
CACCGAGAATGCGCAGGTGAGCCACCCATTCCCCTGTCCCTGCTGCGGGCACCTCGTCCTCGACGAGATGCCCGGCTCGTACGAGATCTGCCCCGTCTGCTTCTGGGAGGACGATGGGGTCCAGTTCCGGTGGCCGACCATGGGCGGCGGGGCGAACAAGGTCTCGCTGATCGATGCCCAGCGCAACTACCGGGAATTCGGCGCCTGTGACCAGCGCAGCCGGCAGCACGCACGGCCGCCGACGGCAGACGAGCCGCTCGACCCGGCCTGGCGTCCCGTCGACCCGGCACGCGATTCCTTCGAGGACTGGGACGCCGGGGAACGCGCCCCGTGGCCGACCGACCGCTCGGTGCTCTGCTGGTGGCTGCCGACGTTCTGGCGCCGCGACCACCCGGCATCATGACATCCCACATCAAAGCGCTCGTCCAGCAGTTGAACGGAGAGGCCAGCGCATCGTACGACGCCCGCGCGGAGCTGATCTGGCTCGGCCCCGACGGCATCCCCGCAATCATCGACGAGTTGCCCTCCCTCGGCAGCTTCGGCCAGCTGACCGCCATCGAGGTCTTCGAAGAAGTCGCGGACCCTCGATGCGGCCCGGCGCTGATCGGCCTGCTGGCCAGCGAGAACCCCACCGTCCGTGAATGGGCAGCGATGGCCCTGGCAAGCCTGGAGATCGACGGCGCCGTCGAACCCCTGCGCCGCGCCTACCGCGCCTGCCTGGAACGGGCGACCCGGCCGGACTGGTCCGAGCCCGGCGGCATTCGCTGGGCCCTGACCAAGCTCGGCGCCCGCACCCAAGTCACACCCCCGCTCACCGCCCGCCTCCACCCCACCGCCGACGCAGGCAGCCCCGGCTGGCCCACAGCCCACTTCGCGGAGATCATCAACGACCTCGCCGACCATGGGCTGCTGATCCTCTACTCCCAGTACTGGAGGGTGGCGGGCGAGCACACATACGGGATCTCGGGCATCGGTCTGGACTGGCAGCTCGACTGGACCGCGCCCTGGGAAGACCTGGTCGAGGAGGCCCGCGCGTGGTCCCTACTGGAGGCCGCTGAAGCACCCTCCGGCGAGAACGTCTTCGTCTCGCCCACATGGATCGACTGCACGGACCTCCACCCCTGGACCCGCTGAAACGCTTCGCTGTCCCGAACAGCTCAATGACTTCCGGTCCTTCGACCACCCTCACGTCGCCAGGGTCCTCCATGTCCGGCTCGCAACGGACCGGAAGGCTGGGCCTTCCCCAAAGAAAGGTGCGGCCGTCTTGGGCGCTGGACCATTATCCTTCCGAGTGACCCCGAACTCGACTATTGTACGGTTGGCCGCGATTTCCCGGGAGGATGCCATGACGGACTCGCAAGCTTCACCGCAAGGCGTTGACCTCTCCGCCTTCTCGTGGTTGAGCGAAGGAGTAGGAACCGCCCTGGTGGCCTACTCTCTGGCTGTTGACGAAGATAATCTAGGCTCCCTCCTGACTGGCGACGCGGCGCTCACAGACCCCCAAATCAGTCTCGCTAATGAATTGGTGGAGCTCCGCAAGCACATTGCAGAGAATTTCGCCGAACTGCCCACCAACCAGGTGCTCGGTTTCATTGTGAGTCAACTGGGTGGAGACGGTCGGACAGTAGCGCGTTCTTGGCGAATGAGAACTGTTGGTGCCGAGGTGGATTCGCCTACTACTGATCCCGTCGACGGTCCGCTGATGGAACTCGCACTAGAGGCATACCCAGCCCTCTTGCTTCCGCGCGATGAAGAACTGTACCCAGGCATGCGTTGGATGCTTCCAATTAATGCAGTGCGGGTACTTCTCGCACATCCGAAAGCCCAGGAGTTCCGCGAGGCAGTTCTTGCCGACTCTCTGCTTGGAAGCGTATTCGCTGAGGAATCTGAGCAGCCAGAGGCCAGACGTCAGCTATTCAGGAGCACTGGACAGGGCGGCAGCCCTCAGCTCTCAATGCTCGCGAGCACCCTCATCAGCTACGCCTGGAGAAGGCTCCAAGGCGGTCCCGTCAACCCGGGGCGCTTTGCGGCCGAGGTGCTGCTCGCGTTGCAACTGGCAAGAGCCGCATTCACCAAGAAGCCGGAGAAGACAACTGCGCGTGTAGCATTCGCGGGCGTCTTGCTCCCACCGCAGACGCAGTTCAAGGTGGGCCCGGCACTCATGCGAGCTGTGACTGACAAGGATCGAGAATACGCCCCAGAATCTCTGCGGGCGCAGCTCACCGGAACGAACCCTTCCGGCGAGACCACGATCATTAACTACGATGGCGACGTTCTGCTTGAGTACCGGCTAAACTACCGGGCCAAGGTGGTTAGATCGGAAGAACTACCAGGCGACTGGCCTTCTGACATGCTTCCCCCGCCCGAACTCGCGCAAATGGTCACCCGACTGCGATTTAGTCTCATGCTCGCGGTGGATCGCGATTCGCGGGCTCAGCTTGTGCAAACCTGGAACTATATCGAGGACCCACTCAGTGCTGGTCCAAATATCTCGTGGAACGACCCTCGACAGGGGACGGGCATCATGCCGATGCTTCTCACCCAAGATGAGGTTGCGGCCTGGGAAAAGTGGTACGGGCGGCTAACTGACCCGGCTGCCAAACTGGATCTTGCCCTGAGCCGCATCCTTCGGGCGATCGCCGAACGACGCGAGCCGTCTGATGTGCTCATCGACTCAGTCATCGCGTGGGAAAACGTATTCGGCACGCAACAAGGCGAGCCTACATTCCGCGTGACCATGTGCATCGCGAAGCTTCTGGAGGAGAATACCGAGGCGCGAGCCGGGTTGCGAGATACCCTTGCGAAAATCTACGGGCTTCGCAGCAAAGTCGTGCATGGAAACCGGAACCTCAAGCAGGAGGAGTATCCCCTCTGTTTCGAGGCGATGGAGATCGCGATCCGAATGATCAGGACTCTCGCAGCTGACCGCACTGATATTCTTGCTCTACCCGACGGTGCACGACGCAGCGAAAAATTGCTTCTCGACGGCTAATTAGATCAGGCTGGGCAGGACACTGCGTGGCCAGTGGCCGAGCCAGAAGGCTGCGGTTGATGGCTCCGGCTGGTCTTCGGTGGAACCGTCGTGCGGCAGCAGCTCGGTCGGGGCGATGTACCCCTCGCCGGGTGCGAGGCGGATGCGGAAGCAGCGCAGCGGTTTGTGCCGGGCGACGTAGGTGCGGAGGTCGTCGGTGTGCGGGTAGCGGTGTTCGTAGTCGTCGTGGACAGTGCGGCAGATGGCCTGGATGTCGATGTCGCCGAGCAGGATGTATCGGGCGCCGGGGCCGAGGTTGAGGCAGAGGCGTCGGCGGCCCTGGTGCTTTTCGGCGTAGCGGAGCTTGTCCCAGTTGTCGACGTGCAGGCCGATGCGCCGGCCGTCCCGGTAGTTGTCGGTGGTGGTGAGGGCCTTGGCCGGGCTGGCGGCCTGGCCAAGGTAGGTGGCGTCGGGGTCGCCGAGCGGGTCGGCAAGCTCGGCGAGCATCTCGGTGGTATCGGTGTGCCGGAGCTTGACCATCTCGACCAGGCAGCTGTCGCTCGTCTGGTCGGTCGCCCTGAGGTGAGTGGCGAGCGCTTCGCTGATCGGCTGCCAGGGCCCGGCCGGGACGACGGCGCCGTTCTCGTACTCGGGCTCTGCCCGGGTGATCCGGACGCCGCTGACCTCGCACCGCTCCTGCAGGGCGGCGAGGTCGTGGAACGCGATGCTCAGGTGCATGCCGAGTCCTCCTCGGGATCGGTCTATCGGCCGTCGTCGAGCGTGTCCCCGTACGTGACGTCCAGCTCTGCCATCAGGGCCGCGGCGAGCTCAGCCTGCTGCGGGCGGTCGATGACGACCTTGGCCAGCTGGGCGACGCCCCGCACGGCCGTGAGGTCGTTACCGCGCAAGTCCAGGCCCTGGTACTTGCCGCGTCCGAATTCGGTGAGCTGGAGGGTGCAGGCGTCGAGGACGACCTTGGTCAAGTCGCAGTTGGTGAAGACGGCCTCGCTCAGGATGCACTTGGAGAAGACGACCGGGCCGGTGGCGCGGATGCCGTCGAAGGTCGTGTAGTCGAGTTTGCAGTTCTCGAACAAGACGTTGTCGAGGGTCAGGCCCGTGAGGGTCGCGCCCATGAGCTTGCAGTTGCGGAAGGCAACGCGGGAGAGCTTGCTGTCGCTCCAGTCGGCGGAGCCGAGGTCGCTGCTGTCGAAGTCGACGGAGTCCAGGCGCATCCCGCTGAACTGGACGCGCGAGGCCCGCAGGCCGGCGATGCGCCCGGTGATGAGCCGGATGTCGGCCAGGTCGAGGTCGCGCAGATCGGCGTCGGCGTACTGGAAGTCCTGGAGGATGCCCCGGTTGGAGTCGAGCGTACTGACGTTGGACAGGTACAGGCCGGGTTCGTGGAGCTTGGGAAGGGTCACGGTGACACGGCCGAGAGTGATGCTGTCCACAGGTTTGCTCCGCTCTGTTGCTCGGGGCCCGGGCCCGCACCCGGCTGGTGCGGGCCCGGGGCTGTGCCGGGTGCTACTTGTTGTTCCAGTTGTCCCAGGTCGGCCGGTTGTCGAACGACGATCCGGCGTTGTCCCACGTGGGCCGGTTGTCGAACCCGGCGCCCGCGTTCGCGGGCCGGTGGCCGGCGGTCAGGTCGGCGACCACCGGGGCATCGCTGGCGGCCAGAAGTTCGAGGACGGTCATGCTGCTTGCTCCTCTCGGACGGTATCGGACAGTGCGGTGATCAGGGCCTGCCTTGACACACGGCAGTAGTTCGTTTCCGTGGTATCCAGGCGGCCGTTCTCGAAGTAGCGATTGCCGGCCTGCGCTCCCCGGCAGAAGTCGAAGAACTGACAGGTGGCCTCGCACTTCTCCAGGCCGGTGAGGAACTCATCGACGTACCGCAGTTGGTCGGCGTCGTCGAGTATGGACGCCAGCGACTGCTGCAGGACGTTTCCGGCCCGGAAGTCGTCGTAGGCGGGTGCCGCAATGCCCGCGAGTTCGGGCGAGAGCAGCACCACGTCGCCGGTGGTGGAGATGGTGGGGATGGGGTCGATCAAGAAGGTGTCCCTGCTGGCTTTCTGCCCCGTCCGTTTGGCGTGGAGATAGTTGCCGAGGCGGGCCAGCTCGCGCACGGACGGGGCAGGGTTGCAGCGGCTCCAGGCGATAGTGCGGCGCCAGAACTGCCGTGCCTGATCCACGGTTGGCATGGGCCGGGTGAGGTTGACGCCCTCGGTCTCCTCGATGTTGATGCCGATGGTGTGGCACCCGAGGCTGGCGAGGAAGTCGAGCAACTCCCCTGGCTGGCCAACACTTTCGGCCGTGATCACCGAGATCACCGAGAAGGCGATGCCCGCCTCGCGCAGCCGAACGACCCCCTTTGTGATCCGGTCGAAGGCGGGCTTCCCTTTGCGGTCAACGCGCTGGGCGTTGAGGGCGGCCGGACCGTCGATGCTGACGCCGACCCGGAACTGGTACGCAGTGAGGAACTCGCACCAGGCGTCGGTGACCAGCGTTGCGTTGGTCTGCACGTAGTGGTGGACAAGGCCGGCCTGCCGCAGCGGCTCGAACGGGGCGACCAGCTCGCCGAAGCGGTGGACGCCCAGCGCCAGCGGCTCGCCCGCGTGCCAGACGATCTCCAGCGGGCGGTGCCGGTCGCGGTCGGCGAACTCAGTGACAGAGCGTGCCACGGCGCTTGCGACCTCGACCGTCATGTGGTCCCGGCGGTCTCGGTGTGGCAGATAGCAGTAGGCACAGTCGAGGTTGCAGAAGCTGGTCGGCTGGACGACCACGGTCTGGGGCCGCCGGGCGAGGTAGCGGTCATAGCGGCGCGGTTCGCTCATCAGATGGCCTCTCATCAGGTGGCAAGCGCGGTTCGCGGGCGCCTGTGCCAGGGCCCCGCAGGAGGGACGCTCCGGAGGCGCCGAAGAAGGTGACCGCCAGCTCGGTGCGGTCGCGCGAGGAGCTGGCGTCGGGTCGTGGCCTGTTCAGGCAAGGCCAACTCGGCCCACACGCGCTTACCTCTCTCGGTGCGCTCGGCACCGTGAGAGAGCGCGAGGCGCTGGACCAGGAGCATGCCCCGCCCGGCTTCCTCGTCGGGCCGTGCCTGGCGTGCGCGCGGAAGGATCACCGAGGCGTCGTAGACCTCGATCAGGACTCGGCCACGCTGGGGGTCGGCATGCACGCCGACAGTGAGCGTCACACTGTCCGAGTGCCGGATGGCGTTGGTGATCAGCTCCGACGAGACGACGTCGAGGCTGGTGCGGGTGTCATCGTCCAGCCGGATCCCCCAGCCGACGATCAGGGTACGGATCCGCCGCCGCCCCGGAGCGGCGTTGGCAGGATCGCGAACCAGGAAGAACGAGCGGCTGTGCACGGACATGGCTGTGCTCTCCTTGGGCGGTTTGGAGAGCGGCACCGGCCACCGGGAACGAACTGATCGGTGGACGGTGCCGCCGTTCGCGGGCACACCCGTGGTGGGTGGAGGAGCAGCAGGGCTGCTTCCCGACCCGACCGGGCGGCTTGAACAGCCTCCCGGCCCCAGTGCCCACGCCGGAAGGTTTCTCAGGGGTTTCCCTTCATGCGCTGACCCGGCACAGCGGGTAGCAGTACGCTCACGATGGGCCTTTACCGAGGCGGGAGATGACATGCGCTCAGATCTTCTGGCGATCCATCCACTCACCTATCTGCTGCAGCGACACGGGTGGGGAAAGAACAAGTTCGCCGGCCTGATGCAGGACCACGGCAAGCGGATGGGCATCCCCCTGGCGACCAACCGGACGCTGGTGTGGAAGTGGGAGCGCGGGCAGGAACCAGAACCTGATGCTCAGTTGGTCCTCGCTGACATGCTGGGTGTCGAGCCCCGGTCCATCCGGGAGAGCCCCTGGCCGCGCTGGCTCCCGGTGTGGGAGGTGACGGGCATCACGGCGCCCTGGACACCTACGGGTACCGTGGATGTACTCGTAGATTTGGTCGGGAGTGGGCGCATGGATCGTCGCGGGTTTCTCACCATCACAGGGGCCGCCATGGCCACCGTTGCGGCGAGCTGGGTCGCCGCCCCGACCGCGTTCGCCGAGGCCCTCGGCGGCGATCAGGTCACCGACCAGATGGCCGACACGCTCGAAGCCCGAGTCGCCACCCTGAGGACGCTGGACGACCAGATGGGCGGTGCCCGGCTTCTCGAACAGGCCCGCGCCGACCTCTCGCTGGTCACGGGCCTCCTGCAGCACGGCCGCTACACCGACACGGTGGCCGCCCGCCTCTACAACCTGGCGGCCGAGGTCTCCTACCTCACCGGCTGGATGGCCTACGACGCCGGCCTGCGCTCCGCCGGTCAGCAGCACTACGTCGGTGCACTGCGGGCCGCCCAAACGGCTGGCAACGGTGTCCTAGGCGCGTTCCTCCTTGCCGAGATGGGCGTCCACCTCTCCGAGGGCGGCAAGCCGACCGAGCGCGTCGGCCTGATCGAGACCGCCCTGGACAACGCGCCGGGCAATACCTCGCCGGGAGTCCACAGCTACCTGGAACTGCACCACGCCGAGAGCCTCTCCCGGAACGGCCAGCACGGCCAAGCCAGTACGGCGCTCAACCGAGCGTTCGACCTGTGGGAGCGCCACGGCAAGGACGAGATGCCGACCTGGCTCGCCTGGTACGGATATGCCCAACTCCGTTCGACCGAAGGCAAGATCATGCTCCGCTCGGGCCAGGTCGACCGGGCTACCGACGCGCTCGCCACTTCCATCGACCAGGCCGTTCCACGAGACCAGGCTGTTCGCTCCGGCCGCCTGGCCACCGCCCGCCTCGCCGGCAGGGACCTTGACGGCGCGCTGGACGCGGCCAATCACGGCCTCACGCTGCTTGAAGGCAGCGTCCAGTCCGTACGTGCGGTCGACCGACTCAAGAAGTTCGAGGGTTACCTCAAGCCCCACTACTCTGAACCGGCCGTCGACGAGTTCCGCGACCGGCTCAAATCCCTTCCTGCGATGGCAGCCTGAGCCATAAACCTGATCCGACCCTCCTGAGCCACAGGGCCATCCGCAACTTGGGCGGGGTGTAGGGGTACGGCGGCCAGCATGCGAGCCGGTCAAGGGGTAGGTACTGGAGTCAGGGCCTCACTGCATGTTCTCGGCGTGGGGATGGTCGAAGGAGACCGGGCAGATGTAGATCTGCATGTTCTCGCGGGGAATGCGCACCCTGGGATCGTTGCTGGGGCGCTTCCCGTGGGGCTCGGCGAGGGATACCTGGTCCTCGACGGGGATCCAGCTGTGGTTGCCAGCGTCCCATTCGCCCGACGCGATGGTCAGCAGCGGCACCATCGGCACTTTGCACGTACGGCAAGGGATGCGGCGGGGGTCGCTGAAGCTCCAGGGCTCCCACCCGCCGACCTTCCAGCCTGGAGCCACCGACAACTCGTACTGGTAGTAGGCCTCGTGCTCATCCGGGTACGGGTGGTCAGGCTCGGCAACCGCCTTCACCCGGCTGCCCCAATCCCAGATCCGTTCGCGGAGTTCATCGTCCAGCTCGTAGGGCGCAGGGTACTCGGTCACCACCTCGGGGTGCAGCGCGCACGGCTCGGGGACATAGTTGCCCATGTGGTCAACATGAACGGGCTCGGGTGGGCTGGCCAGCAGAACCTCGACTGCCTGGGAGCTCCGCCACACCAGGCGGGCCTTCGGCATGAAGTGCTCGGTGTGGTCGAGCGGACACCACAGGACCTGAAGCACATCAGTGCCCTCCGGCCCGCGCAGGCCGGGAACGTCGCGCATGTAGAGCTGCGCGACCGGAAGCAACGCGTTCGGCTCATCGGTCCACTCATGCGTTTGTTCGATAGCGGCCAGAAGTTCGCGTTCTTCGGGCGTCAGCGTGCCCGCGCCGGGCTGCTGTGGTCTGCGCCCGGCGACGGCCCGCAGTTGCCGACTCCGCCGGACCCCGCCCAGAGATGTCGGCAGGACCCAGCTGCAGTGCTCCTCGGTGCAAACCGGCCATGGTTCGTCGGCCGGCCACAGCAGTGGACCTCCAACGGAGCTGTCGTAAGCCGTGGGCATGCCGGACCGGGGGTGGAGCCGCACGGTCTGCCGGGCCAGCGGCGCGAGTTCGGGAAACACTGCGACGATGTCCGCCGGGCGCGAGGGTGTCGTACGAGCCATGGATGTCCTTCGAGCGACTGAGCGGTCGGTGCAGCAGACCGTAGCCGAACGCGCTGACATTCTTGACGTAGGGGATGGCTGGCCGGACCGGGCATGGTGTCAGGTCAGGGTAGGCACTCGTGTACTGATGCCCAGGCGGTGAGTTGATCTTTGATCGGTCCGGGCTGCAAGCTGGGGACCAGTCTGGCGACGTGAGCCGTGAGGTTCTTGTGACGGCGTAGTTCACCAATCTGCTCGATCGGTAGGTCCCGCCAGGTTGCCGATTCTGCTTCGGCCCGGCGGGGGTCGAGCGAAAGCGCTCCGAGGGTGTCCTTGGCCAGGACGTCCGGGTTCCAGTCCGGATCGGTGTCGGGACCGAGATGTTCGATGACCCAGGTGCGAAGCCCGAAGTCTTGGCTGAGCATTCGAGCCCGCTGCCACGGCCGGCCGTCGTGCAGCCGCTTGTTGGCTGTCAGGGACGCCTTGGCCCAGCGGAGGCGGACGTGTCGTGGCTCGTCGGAGCGATAGGCATGGGACTGGGCAACCTCCCGGATCTGTTCCAGCTGCTGACCAGGCCGAAGGTCGGCAATGAAGGCCTCGATGCCTTCGATTTTCCAGAAGCTATGGGCATGAAGTGATTGGTCCATAGCTGCTTCGCCGCTCAACGTCGCTCCGTGGCAGAAAGGGAGATTCGGGGTCGTTCGAGATCGACGCCGAGGGTGGTGACCGTCAGTTCCTGTCTTTCCATGACGGTTACGTTGGAAAGTCGTTCCGGACGGACGAGTCCCTCGATGCAGTCGGCGATGCGCACGAAAGCGCCGATCGGCGCGAGTTTGGTGACGTGGCCCGTGACGGCCTGGCCGATCTTGTCGGGGTAGGGGAGCAGCAGGTCTGCGTGCTCGGCCCATTCGGTGAGCTGGATCTTCACCTGGTGGTTGTGGTCGGCGTGCCAGAGGACGTGCCCGGTGACGCGGTCGCCGACGTGTGGGAGCTCCGTGCATCGGGGCATAGCCGTGATCTCGGCGAGTCCGACTGCGTCGGGGTGGTTGTCGATGGCGACGAAGACACCGAAGCGCTGGCGACCGATGACCTTGCCGGTGACCGGAGTGCCGAGGGGCAGCTTCCGGAGGGTGTCGGGCCAGGCGGCTGCTATGCGGGCACCATGGTCTCTGTCGCTCCCCCAATCGGGCCAGGAGTATTCGGTCATAGTCGGATCATGACAGGCTTCGCCTCGATTCAGGATGGGTTCGTCCCGGCGGACAGCCCGGGGGATGGTCACCAACATGGAGGGAGCGTTGTGGAGCACCCGAAGGTCGCGGCGCTGATGCGGGTGATGCCGGCGGAGTACGGCTGCGACGAGGAGATCGACTGGCCGGCCGTTGAGGCTGATCTGGGTGTACATCTACCGACCGACTACAAGGCATTCATGGCCGTCTATGGCGGGGGCGGGATCGATGGCGAGGCTGGCGTCCTCCTGCCGATGGCCCCCTCCGAGGAGGGATTCGCGGATCCCGGCACCATCCCGGTGGAGACGGCGAACGTCCGCTTCGCGTGGAAGCGCGAGGGCGGACACGCCGCTCTTGACGTCGATCCGCTGGACCTTCTGGCCTGGGGCGTCACGTCCGGTCCCGACATCCTCTGCTGGTTGACCTCGGACAGCGATCCCGACCGCTGGCCGGTGGTCGTCTGCCGCCGGTCGGATCCGATCTTCCAGGTCCACCCCTTCGGCATGGCCGAGTTTCTGCGGTGCCTCTGCCTCCGCGAGTTCGAGACATGGCCACTCAGCCTCGGTGCGGGATTGTTCGGCGTTCCGCCCCGGTTCGTCCACTGGCGACTTGAGCAGATGCGGTGGCAGGCGGGGCTGGATCCGGTCACGGGCGAACCTGCCTCCCATCGGAATTCGTTCTGATACCTGCGCCATGGTCATGCGCACGGCTGGCACCTCCCATACGGATCCGTCCGACGTCGAGCTGTCGGAGGTCCTGGCCTAAACGGTGGAGACCACCGAGGCCGTCCGGGATCAAGCCATCGGCGAGGAGTCCACGTCACCAAGCTCGCGCGCGGCCGCCAGCCATCCGGCGCGGACGAGGCACGTTACGAAACCGAACGGAGAAAACGGATTGCGTGTAGCCGTCTGACCTGGGACCTCGCTTTGACTTCCAGTCAACTCTTCGAGAAGATAGACGTCGTCAGGCGCAGGAGTGCGTCCTGATGTGGTGGAAGCCCCGTCCAGTGGACGGGGCCTTTTTTGTTGCTCGAGAGCGACTACGAGTCCACCAGACATCCTGTGACAGCCCCCGCCCCTGCGGGGGCTTTTTTCATTTGGGGAGGGAAGTTGAACTTCGATTCGGCGCTTGCCGCCGCCGTGGTGATCGGGCTGGTGGCCGTGTGTGTCGTTGGGCTGCTTGTTGTGCTCATCGGCTTCATCGCGTGGATCGCCATCCGTAAGGCCCGTCCCGCCGAGGTGACGATGGTCTTGGCCGAGCTTCAGGGCATCATTCAGGCACTGCACGACTACATCCCGCGGTTCAGGCTGGCAGGATCGAACGTGTCGGTCGGGACGCAGGAGTCGGTGCGAGCCGTGGAGGAGGGGCAGCCCTCGCTGCTGAGGGGACAGCAGGTCGACGACAGCACGTACGAGGTGTTCGGGGGGCGCGAGTGAACCGGAAGCGTGGGCCGTTTCGCGATCCGACGCCGCTCAAGGCAGGAGTGGAGGACACCGAGCTCGACCCGGCCACTCTGAGGCGGGTGGAGAGCATCATCCGGGGCATGGCTGCCGGGACGGTCTCACGGCGCAAGCTGGAGGAGCGGTTTGATCTCCAACCGGCCACGGACTGGTCCGCTGTGGGGCCGGAGTACGACTCCGTGTCCGTCGACATGCTCGACCGGGGGCAGATCGATTACCGAGGGCTGGTGTTCTCTCGCTCCAGCGAATGGTGGTCGGGACGGTTCAATCTGCACATAACCTCTGTTGGGCGTCCGGCTGCTCTCTTTGAGGCGCTGAGCCAGAGGCTGCCCCACGTTCGCGACCTCGTCGCACAGATTGAGCGGGAAGTGCTGACGGCATGCGAGCACTGCGAGCGGCCAGCGATCCCACCCCCGACAACACGCGGTGGCCGCCCGAGGAGGTACTGCTCGAATGCCTGTCGGCAGGCGGCCTATCGAGCACGGAAACGCTTCGCCGCGTGGGTGGTGAGCCTGGAGCCAACCTGAGACCGGCAGGGCCACCGCACTGTCCTTGTCGAGCACCCGTGCGCGCGGCAGGTCGGTGCAAGGTACGTCTGCGCAAGTGGGCTGTGCGGAGGTGAGCGCATGACCGACCTGTCGGACCACGTACACCGAGCTCGGCGCCCGGCTGGACACGTGGCTGGCCGGCCCTGCCCGGTGCACCCCGGACATGCGGCGACGACACAGGAGTCCGGTGGTCGGGAAGGTTCCCGACCACCGGAAACGACATCAAACCGGCACCAGATCCGTGCAGTTCTACCTGCGTCGACGCTGTTGGTCGATCGTTGTAGGGGCGGGTGCCGCTACGGGCCGCGGGCCGTGCTGCCGGGGCAGTGCCGCTGCGGCTCGGGACCGCATGCGGGCAGCTTCCGCGGTGCGGTTGGGTGCGGGGTTGCGGCTGATGTGCTGGATGCGGCTGATGAGAACCTTGGCGGGCAGTCGGGCGGTGGTCAGTTCGCGCCGGGAAGCGGCCTCCTTCAGGAGCTGGTGGGGCTGGTGGCCACCGGCCTCGGCGTCGGCGAGGACGGTGGCGAGGGCGGGCCAATTGGGGTCGCTGAGGATCTGCTCGGCGTGGTCGGGGATGGCGGCGCGGACATCGGCGGCGAGGGTGTTGCGGGTCTGCTCCTTCGGCTGACGGTGGGCAAGCGCAGAGAGTTGTTCGGCGGCGGCGTGGTCGTAGGCGGCCTCAAGGTGCTGGACGGTCCTGCGTGCGGCTTCGGCCTGCTGGACGTGGCCGTGGGCCTGGTGCCATCGCTGGGCGAGGATCGCGGTCCAGACGAGCGCGGCCACCAGGACGGCCAATGCGCTTCCGTCCTTGCCGCTGCCGGCGCTCACGAGGTCGCGGGCAGCGGTGCGAAGGTCCGCTGCTGCGGCATGGTCGGCGCGGATCTTGGAGCGTTGGGCTCGTGCGAACGCCTTTGCTGCTGCTCGTAGCTCGGCGCGCAGGTGGTCGGGTGCGGTCTGGGCCGTGGCCTCGATCAGTTCGCCGAGTGCGGTGATGCTGGCCTGGGCACGAGCATCGCCCCCGTCACCGTCATGGTCGGTGGTGAAGCTGTCGAGGGCGTCAGTGGCTCGCTGCCACGGGCCGCCGGGCCGGTTGCGGTCGGCGGTGGGGTGTTCCTCGGGGGTGATGGCTTCGAGGACGGCCTGGAGCTTGGGCAGCGAGAGGTCGGGGGCAATCTTCCCGCCGGGGATGTAGTTCGGCGTGCCGTTGGCCTTCAGGTCGCCGGGGCGGGCTACGGAGTAGCCCTGGAGGTCCCCAGATGGGAGGCGGCGGATCTTGACCTCGATGCCGTCGGCCTGGAGGTAGGCGAGGAGTTCTTCGGCGTCGGAGGCGTGCGGGACGGCGGCACGGATGCGGTCCTGGAGCCATTCGCGGCTCGTCTGTTCCCAGCCGAGGCGGGCGGCCTTGTGCATCTCGGCCTGGGTGGGGCGGCGTTCGGCAGTGCCGTCGCCGGTGCCGAGCTGGCGCAGGCCGTAATCCTTCTCGATCTCGCGGCACGCGGCGCCGGCGCGACGGCCACTGTCGTGGAGCTTGGGGCGGCGGCCGTCCTCACGGACAGTGGTGGCGAGGATGTGGATGTGGTCGTCGGCGTGCCGTACGGCGATCCAGCGGCAGGCGAGGTCGTCGCCTTCAGGGGCGATGCCGGTGGCACTGACGATGCGCTCGGCGATCTCGGCCCACTCGACGTCGGAGAGGTAGCGGTCCTCGGGTGCGGCCCGTACGGGGCAGTGCCACACATGGTCGGTGACGGGCTTTCCGAGCTCGGTGTTGCGCAGGCGCACGGGCTCGTCCAGGTAGCGGGCGAGCTGGGTGAGGGTAGCGGTCTCGTCACGGCCGGGGTCTGGCGCGCCGAGCGTGGCGAAGCCTGCCACGATGTGCGGGTCTCGGTGCTCGTCGTGTCGGCCGGGTCCATAGAGGTAGGCGAGCAGCCCGCGGGTGTTGGAGCCCGGCTTCTTGATGGGCGCGATCACGGCGGATCAGACCTCCTGGTCGACGGGATGGCGAAGGGCTTCCGCGATCTGCACCAGGAGACGGTGCAGTTCGTCGAGGGTTTGGAGAATGTCCACAGGTGGCTCGTAGCCGCCGTTGAGGGCGCGGGCGATCTGGTTCACGTTGTTGGCGTAGCCGCTGAGCAGGCGCAGGACCTTGGCGCGGAACTGGTGCGTCTGTCGGCGTTCTTCCGCCAAGGGCAGGTCGATGAAGAACCGGCCGTCGATGAAGGCCAGGACGATGTCGGCGGCGAAGCCGGACACGCCCCGGTAGCCGTTGGCGACGGCAGCCGCTTCCAGCCGCGCGTCATCATCTGACTCGAACCGCAGAGGTCCGACGCGCTCCTCGCGCTTGACGCCGGTGAACCGGCGGTTCTTCAGTTCAGTGCTGTTCGTGTCGTTCTTGTCAGCGGCCGGGTTCCGGTCGTCAGCAAGCGTGTTCGGGTGCAGACCCTCAAGGATCTCTTTCTGAACGGCGAGGAGCTTGTCCGGGCCGGGGCCGCCCTCGGCCCCGGCTTCTTGGCCCTGCGCGCCCTCGCGCAGGGCCGTCTCCGCCACCCCTGGGGCGGAGACTCCACGAGTCCGGCCACGAGTCGGACTCGTGGTACTACTGGCTCCGCCAGGGGTTCGAGTTCCGAACGCTCGTTGCCAAAGGCCCTTCGGCGTAATGGACTTCGCAAGGCCGTGGAAGCCCCCACCAGCATTGTCGGTCAGGTTCTGGTCTTTGGTCACGGTCGGCCTCTCCATGGGTTGGTCGGTGGCAGGCTGCCGGTGCGGGTTCGCGGTGTAGCCGGGCGAGGGGCGGATTCGCGGAATTCGGCTGGCGCCTCGTTGGGCTTGCACGAGCGGCCCGGTTGCGGTTCCGGGGAGCCGCCCGTCCGTGCGGCCGGAGCGTGGCGGGCGGCTTCGCTGGAGCCGATGAGTCAGTCGACGGCTGGACGCACGCGGGCGCGCTCCGGCAGCGGAGCGACCTGCTCGTCGCGCAGGCGGTTCATCAGCTTGGTGAAACGCTCGCTGCCGATCGGCACCTTGGCGTCGCGCAGGGCGTTCTGGACTACCGCGACGCTGATGCCGTGCTCCGCAACGGCGGGACGCGCTATGGCCAGCAGCTGATCCATAGTCGCCGCCGGAGGACGCCCGGTGCGTTTGCGCGGTGCGACAGACACACGGTCCGCGCTGGAAGTGTCGTCGGCGGCCGACCGCTCAGTCCGGTCAACATCGTCGAGCGGGGCGGGCTCGGACTGCGGCTCAGTGTGGCGATCAGCCGGAGAAACGGCGGCGTGCCGCAGGTCTCCGACGGAGGCCGCCTCGACCGTCGAGCTGCGGTCCGCCGTGGCAGTGCCAGTGCTGGTGGCCATGGTCGGTGCGCTGGTGGTGTGGCGCGTGGTGATGATGCCGAGGTGGACAGCTCCGGCGAGGGCGAGCGGGGCGATCATCGAGAGGATGCCGACGGCGGTGTCGCCGAGGTGCAGCCGGTTGATCGTGGCGAGGGCCTGTTCGTTGAGGAGGACGGCATGCAGCACGTTGGCCCAGACGCTGGCGGTGGTCGAGGACAGGAAGAGGATCCACACGTAGGCGCGGGCGCCCAGCGGCGCGGTACGCAGGATGAGCAAGGCACGGACGCTGTAGGCGATGAACCCGTCGATGATCAGCGGGTACACGTAGGTGAGCGGGCCTCGGACGTGGATCGCCTGCGCGGTCTGCCGCAAGGCGTCGTACGAGAGGGCGAAGCCGGCCAAGGCGAGGAGGCCGATGGCGGCGTGGTCCCAGCCGGTGACGTGGCTGCGCGTCGGCTTCGGTGTGGACTGGTGCGCGGTCGTGGACATGGATTTCGGTTCTCCGGGTTGGTACTTGAGGTCTCTTTGGACGGGCCCCTTTGGTGGGCGCGCACGCGTTCCCCCTCTTAATGAGGGGAACGCGCGTGCAGGCAGGGCCGCGTGGACGGCGTGCAGGTGATCGTGAGCCTGCGACCTGTGGTTTTGTCTCGCAGCGTGCGCACTGTGGGCGGTGCGTGGGGGCCAGCGCCGCCAATGGCCCGTGAGCGGCTGCGTGATCGGTTTGGCGTGCCGCCCCGGCCTCAGCGGCCGGGGGCGGTGTGCCATCCATCTGCGGGACGGTCAGGAGACTGCGGCGATGTGGCGGGCGGTGGCCCGGTAGCGGGTCTGCTGACCGCCTCCGGTCCCGCCCGCGAAGCCGTCCTGCTTGGTCGCTTTCCCAGCCTTGACCAGGGCTTCCAGCCTTCGACGGGCCTTCTCGACGTCGGACCGCTCCGGCTCGGCCTCGCCGGTCAGGCGACTGGCCAGCTCACGGGCCGTCAATCCTTGCGGCGCGGTCTTGAGAATGGTCTCGGGATCGAGGAAGGTGTCCACGGTCGAGGTGCCCCGGGTGTGGTCGTGAACCACCGACAAGGGCCCGACGTCCCCGGTGACGGTCTTGAGCTGGTGCAGCTTGACCACCGGGTCGCCCGCCGCCCCGCTGAGGAACAGCACGCTGCCCGCCCCGGCAGTGAACCAGGCGGAGCCATACACCCTGTCCAGCACCGGGCGTTCGCCGCGCTTGGCGTCGCCGCCGGACTTGCGCTGGTGGTGCAGCTCCAGGAGCTGGGTACCGCCACGCAGGAGCCGCTGACGGGCGTTGTTGTACGCCAGCCCGGCTTCGTCGTCGGTGAGCTTGCCGACCACGTCCTTCAGGCTGTCGATCACCACGGTGTCCGCCCGGTGAGCCGCCGCCAGTTCGGCCAGCAGGTTCGGCTCCTTGTCGAGCGAGGCAGGCAACGGGCCGGTCCAGAACACCAGCCTCTCGGCAAGGTGCCGCTTGTCAGCAGGGGTAACACGACGAGCGAAGGCTCGGGCGATCTGCGGCGGCCGGTCCATCGCGAGGTAGAGAACCCGCTCGCCCTCAGCGACCGGCATGTCGAGCACAGCGGAAAGGAGGCCGAGCCGGGCCAGGACGATCTGGTGGGCGATCGTGGTCTTACCGACTCCGGGCGGTCCGACCAGCATCAGGCTCTCCCCGGCGGCCCACGCGGTCTGCTCGTGACTGCCCCAGATCGGCTCGGCCTGGGTGCCGAGGTCCTGAACGAACGACCAGCCGTCCACGGCAAACCTCGTCAGCCGCTGCCCCTGGAGGCCGATGCCACGGTCGGCGGCACTGCTCAGCTCGGCATCGAGCACAGCTCGGATCTGCTCAGGGTCAGCGCCCTCGGAGTCCGTCTGCTGGAGGAGACGGACGGCCATCGCCTGCCAGCGGCGCAGTTCTGCCTTCTCCCGCACGATGTGCGCGTGGTAGTCCGCACCGGGGGCGGGAATGGCGGCGGTGGACAGGCGGTGCAGGTAGGACTGGCCACCGACGCGGCTGAGGTTTCCGCCTCGGGCGAGCTGGGCACCAACGGCCGTCGGATCGGTCGGGGAACCGTCGTCGCGCAGGGCCAGCAGGGCGCGCCAGATGTCACCGTGGGCGGGCCGGTAGAAGTCGCCGGGCTGCAGGACCGGACGCATCAGGTCGATGGCCTCAGGCTGGAACATGCCGGTGCCGAGCACCATGGCCTCGGCGTCCAGGTCGTGGGGCGGGGGCGGCAGCCCGCCCAGCCCGCTCCAGGTGGACGATGCGGGGTCGTCGCAGGAGAAGGGGGGTGCGGTTCGCGGGACCGGAAACGTACGCTTGGACAAGGAAACTCCTCGCGGGTGCCGTGCGGCTGGCAGGCCAATGGCACCCGGGTAGATCGTTTTTGCGGCGGTCGTCAGGGAGTCGTCTCGGCCCTTGGTGCTCCAACACCAGGGGCCGTTCCCGTACTTGGGTGTCTGTGGTGCGATCGGGGCCGGAGTCGATCAGGCCGTGATCGCCGCCAGGAGGGCGGGCGCATCACGCCCCCAGCACCCAGTGGTCACCCGGCTCGTGCAACTCTCGGTCGAAGCGCTGAAGCTCGGACTCCAGGTAGAGGACTCGGCGGCCGACCTTCACACCCCGAGGGCCGTAGCCGGTGTGCCGCCAGTACCGCACGGTGCTCTCGGCGGTGCGGTACCGCTCGGCGACTTCGGACGTGGTGAGATAGCGCTCCACGACTTTCCCCTTTGACTAGGTTGCGTTCCCTGGTGAATAGGTTGTACCGTACGACCAGCGGCTAGTCAAACGGGAAAGGAGATGGTTCAATCGGGATAGCGATGAGACGCGATGGAGGCGACATGTCCAGAGAGCCAGGCGGCGGCGAAGCGCCGCTGCTGTACAGCGAAGGCAACGCGGCGGCGCGCATTGGGCTGGAGCGGGAGGTCAGAGGGTGGAGCACCACCGAGCTGGCGGTTCGCATGACCAAGGCCGGCGTCCCGATGAACCAGACAGCGGTCTGGCGCATCGAGAACGGGAATCCGCGCCGCAAGATCACCCTGGATGAGGCCCTCGGCTTCGCCCGTGTCTTCGAGCTACCCCTGGAGGAGCTCATGTCGCCGCCCCTGGAGGGCGTCGACATCGAAGGAAGACGGGTGGTCCAAGAGGCGGTCGAGGCGTTCTACGAGGCCCGCGACGCGGAGGACCGCCTGCACCAAGCCGTCGTCGCCACCGCCGACTACATCGCAGCCCACCCCGACAGCTCGAAGGGCATCCACGAGCAGTGCCTCCGCCTCATGGGCGAGGAACGCGATGCCCGCGCCCTGACCGAGTACATCGAGAGGGGCGGTTACTACTGACAAAGGAGATAGCCGACTTGGCGAACATTCAGAAGCGGCCCAACGGAAAGTGGCGGGCCCGGTACCGAGACCTGGACGGCAAGGAGCACGCCCGTCACTTCGACCGCAAGACCGACGCCCAGCGGTGGCTCGACGAGGTCACGGCCAGCGTGGTCACCGGTCAGTACGTCGACCCCCGGTCGGCCAAGAAGAACTTCAAGGAGT
Organism: Kitasatospora cystarginea; assembly: GCF_039533515.1. Classification (NCBI taxonomy): domain Bacteria; kingdom Bacillati; phylum Actinomycetota; class Actinomycetes; order Kitasatosporales; family Streptomycetaceae; genus Kitasatospora; species Kitasatospora cystarginea. The sequence goes on from NZ_BAAATR010000024.1 coordinate 40,855, forward strand.
ACGCAGAGGAGTGGCGCACCCGACAGCCCCACCGGCCCTCAACAGCCAAGGCCGTTGCCCAGCACCTGCGCTGCTACGTGTACCCGGCCTGGGAGAAGCGAGCGCTGGGTGCGATCAAGCCGGGCGATGTCCAGAGTTGGGTGACCGGCCTCACCACCACCCACAACCTGGCAGCCAGCACCTCACGGACCGTCTTCAACACGGTCAACGCGGTCTTCCGGGCGGCCGTCCGCGACCGCATGATCCCCCACAACCCCTGCGAAGACGCGAAGTTGCCCTCGGCGCCCCGCAAGCAGGTCGTCCCACTGCCGGTGAGTCAGGTTCGCCACCTGGCCGAGAAGATCCCCAGCCGCTATCGGGGCCTGGTCCTGCTCGGCGCTTCCACCGGCCTCCGCCCCGGCGAACTGTTCGGGCTCCAGGTTCGGCACATCGATCTGCTGCACGGGTCGGTGACGGTCGAGCAGCAGATTCAGCAGACGGCGAAGCATGGGGTGTACGTCGGGCCACCGAAGACCGCGCGGTCATACCGCACGGTGCCCCTGCCGAAGGTCGCGGTCAACGCGGTCAAGGCGCACCTACGGGACTTCCCTGTCAACGAGCCCGAGGGCTGGCTCTTCACCGCGCCCGAAGGCGGCCCGGTCGTCTACACCAGCTTCATGGACGGCTCATGGCGGCCCGCCTGCCAGAAGGCCGGCATACCGAAGGGCACCGGTCCCCACGCCCTCCGGCACCACTACGCCAGCCTGCTGATCAAGCACGGTGAGTCGGTGAAAACCGTCTCCGAGCGGCTCGGTCACACCAACGCGGCCATGACGCTCAACATCTACACCCACCTCTGGCCCGACTCCGAGGAGCGGACCCGGGCTGCCGTGGACCGCGCCTACGGCAACGAAGGCCCAGCACAGGGTGATCTCCCGACCACCGAAGCGGCATAACACCGCCGGTGGCGTTGGCCGGAGTTGGCAGCCTTGCGGACTCCCTGCGGACCGAAAGGCCGCCCAACCCGCTCCGTCGCAGGTCAGACGGCCTTCCGTTCAGTCGCTCACACGTTGAAGCGGAACTCCACCACGTCGCCGTCCTGCATGACGTACTCCTTGCCCTCGATCCGGGCCTTGCCCTTGGCGCGGGCCTCGGTGATGGAGCCGGCCTCGACCAGGTCGTCGAAGGAGATGACCTCGGCCTTGATGAAGCCCTTCTGGAAGTCGGTGTGGATCACACCGGCCGCCTCGGGGGCGGTGGCGCCCTTCTTGATGGTCCAGGCGCGGGTTTCCTTGGGACCAGCGGTCAGGTAGGTCTGCAGGCCGAGGGTGTCGAAGCCGACCCGGGCCAGGGTGGCGAGGCCCGGCTCGTCCTGACCCATGGACTGGAGGAGTTCCAGGGCCTCGGCGTCGTCCAGCTCGATCAGCTCGGACTCGATCTTGGCGTTGAGGAAGATCGCCTCGGCCGGGGCGACCAGCTCGCGCTGGGCGTTCTTGAAGTCCTCGTCGACCAGCTCCTCCTCGTCCACGTTGAAGACGTAGAGGAAGGGCTTGGCGGTCAGCAGGTGGAGGTCGCGGATCGGGGTGGTGTCGAAGCCGGCCTCGAAGAGGGTCTTGCCGCTCTCCAGGACCGCCTGGGCCGCCTCGGCGGCGGCGAGCACCGGCGCGGTCTCCTTCTTGAGCCGGGCCTCCTTCTGCAGCCGGGGCAGCACCTTCTCGATGGTCTGCAGGTCGGCGAGGATCAGCTCGGTGTGGATGGTCTCGATGTCGTCCTTGGGCGATACCTTGCCGTCCACGTGCACCACGTCCGGGTCGGTGAAGGCCCGGACGACCTGGCAGATGGCGTTCGCCTCACGGATGTTGGCGAGGAACTTGTTGCCCAGGCCCTCACCCTCGCTCGCGCCGCGCACGATGCCCGCGATGTCCACGAAGTCCACCGTCGCCGGGAGGATCCGCTGCGAGCCGAAGATTCCGGCCAGCGTGGCCAGCCGGGTGTCCGGGACGCCGACGACGCCCACGTTGGGCTCGATGGTGGCGAACGGGTAGTTGGCCGCCAGCACGTCGTTCTTGGTCAGGGCGTTGAAAAGAGTCGACTTGCCGACGTTGGGCAGGCCGACGATTCCGATCGTGAGCGACATGAAGCGCAGTCCCGTGGGCTTGGAGGAGTGGAATGGCACCGTAGGGGCCGATCCCCCAGTCTAAGGGCCAGCCGAACGGGGTACGGGCGCGAACGGGGTACGGGCCCGGCCCCGGTGGCTCAGACCTCCCCGGCGCCGTCGGGCTCCACGGCCGGCTCCAGGAACTCCAGCCGGTTGCCCAGCCCGTCGGCGGAGTGGAAGCGCCGGTAGCCGGGGAGGTTGCCGTCCCAGACCACCGGGTGGCCGTGCGCCTCCAGCCGGGCGGCCAGGTCGTCCAGCGAACGGACCAGAATGCCCGGGTGGCCCTTGCGGGACGGGGCGAACTCGGCCACCACACCGAGGTGCACCTCGACCCCGCCGCCCCGGAACCAGCAGCCGCCGCGCGCCGCCAGCACCGGCGGCTTCTCGACCTCGGCCATCCCGAGCACCCCGGCCCAGAACTCCCGGCAGACGTCCTCGCTGCCCGCCGGGATGTCCAGCTGGATGTGGTGCAGCCGCTCGAACCCGAAGGCCGCCTCGGCACTCGGCTCGGTCACGGACATCCCGCCTCCCCCTGGTCGTGTCCGAACGCGTCCGGGCGGGACCGCCCGGACGGGCCTCCTGAGACTACTCACGGCCCGGGGACACGGGCGAGGGCCAAACGCAGCCATTACACACTGTGGCGATGATCGGACCGTACGTTGGTTGGGTGGAGCAGAGCATCCGTACCCAGCCGCCCGGGCCCAGACGGCGACCGCCAGCCGGTACCGCCGCGGAGGCCGCCGTACCGGGGCCCGCCACGCCCCCCGAGTCCCGGGTCCGCCAGCCGTCCAGGCGGCGCACGGCCGTGCAGCCCGCCCCGCCGAAGGCGCGCCTGCGCCTGACGCTCCAGCTCGGTGCCCGGGAGCGTCCGCGCAGCGGACGGCCGGCCCGGCTCACCGCCGTCGGCACCGGCGTCGTGGCGGTGGCCGGCACCGTGCTGGTGGCGGCGGTGGACCGGCTGCTGTTCGACGAGATCGGGGTGCTGTTCGGGATCGGCTACCTGGTGGTCTGCTTCCAGCTGGCGATCCGGGTGCGGTTCGCAGACCTGGCCGCCGCGCCGATCAGTGGGCCGATCGCCTTCGCCGCCGCGCTGGTGATCTTCGAGCCGGTCGCCTCGCCCGGGGTGACCGGGCAGGTGGTGGCGCTGGCGGCCGGTCTCGCGGTCCGGGCCGAGTGGCTGTTCGGCGGCACCGGCCTGGCGGGCGTGATCGTGGCGGCCCGGTTCGTGGCCCAGCGCCGCCTCAGGCGCAGCAGGTCGAACGGCTGAGGGCCTGCTCCGCAGGCACACTGTCCTCCGCGGACGGGTGCGCGCCCCGGAAGGTGCCGCGCCCGGGCGTCAGCCGGACTTTGCGGCGGCCATGGCGGCACCGACGATGCCGGCGTCGTTGCGCAGGCGGGCCGGCAGGATCCTCGCCCCTCGCTGCTTCAGCAGGGGCAGGAACTTGTCGTGCTTGCGGCTGACCCCGCCGCCGATGATGATCAGCCGGGGGGAGAACAGCCGGTCCACCAGGTCGAGGTACTCGTCCACCCTGAGGGCCCATTCGGACCAGCTGAGTTCGTGGCGCTCCTTGGCCGCCGAGGAGGCCCGGCGTTCGGCGTCCTTGCCGCGCAGTTCCAGGTGGCCGAGCTCGCTGTTGGGGACCAGGACGCCGTCCACGAACAGGCCGCTGCCGATGCCGGTGCCGAAGGTGAGGACGAGTACCACCCCGCCCTGGTCGCGGCCGGCGCCGAAGGTGATCTCCGCGAGCCCGGCCGCGTCGGCGTCGTTGAGCACGGTGGCGGGCAGGCCGAGGGCCTGCCGGAAGAGGCCCTGCGCATCCTGGCCGATCCAGTCCTTGGAGACGTTGGCCGCCGTACGGGTGTGCCCGTCGACCACCACACCGGGGAAGGTGAGCCCGACCGGGCCCTGGTGGCCGAAGTGGTGGACCACTTCGCAGACGGCGCTGACCACCGCCTCCGGCGAGGCCGGGTGCGGGGTGAGGATCTTGTACCGCTCCTCCGTGAGCTCGCCGCGTTCCAGGTCGACGGGCGCGCCCTTGATCCCCGAGCCGCCGATGTCAACGCCGAATACCGCCGTCATGGCCACTGCCCTCCGTCGTCCACAGCCTGTGCACAAACGTACGGGCGCCGGCCGGCGCCCGCCTGCTGATACCCGGGGCCGGACGCGACGATGCCCGGGGCCCCATGGCTCCCGGGCATCGCGGCGGCGTTCAGAGCTTCTCGGCGGCCTCGGCACGCAGGTCGCGGCGCAGCTCCTTGGGCAGCGAGAAGGTCAGGTGCTCCTCGGCGGTCTTGACGATCTCCACGTCGGCGAAGCCGCGCTCGGCGAGGAAGGCCAGCACACCCTCGACCAGGATCTCCGGCACCGAGGCGCCGCTGGTCAGGCCGACCGTGGTGACGCCCTCCAGCCAGGCCTCGTCGATCTCGTCGGCGAAGTCGACCAGATGCGCGGCCTTGGCGCCGTACTCCAGACCGACCTCGACCAGGCGGACGGAGTTGGAGGAGTTCTTGGAGCCGACCACGATCAGCAGGTCGGTCTCCGGGGCCAGCTTCTTGACCGCGACCTGGCGGTTCTGGGTGGCGTAGCAGATGTCGTCGCTGGGCGGGCTGACCAGCAGCGGGAAGCGCTGCTTCAGCTGGTCGACGGTGGCCATGGTCTCGTCCACCGAGAGGGTGGTCTGGGACAACCAGACGACCTTGGACTCGTCGCGCACCTGCACGTTGGCCACGTCCTCGGCGCCGTCCACCAGGTGGATCCGGTCCGGGGCCTCGCCCATCGTGCCGATGACCTCCTCGTGGCCCTCGTGGCCGACCAGCAGGATGTCGTAGTCCTCGTCCGCGAACCGCACGGCCTCCTTGTGGACCTTGGTCACCAAGGGGCAGGTGGCGTCGACGGTGGCGAGCTTGCCGGCCTTCGCCTCGTCGTGCACCGAGGGGGCGACACCGTGCGCCGAGAAGACCACGATCGAGCCCTCGGGCACCTCCTCCGTCTCGTCTACGAAGATCGCGCCCTTCTTCTCCAGGGTCTGCACGACGTACTTGTTGTGCACGATCTGCTTGCGGACGTAGATCGGCGCCCCGTACTGCTCAAGGGCCTTCTCCACGGCGATCACGGCGCGGTCGACGCCCGCGCAGTAACCCCGGGGGGCGGCGAGCAGGACGCGGCGCTGAGCAGTGTTGGACATGGCACCCATGGTACGGGCCCACCCTCCCCCGTTCGGACCGCGACGGCGGTACCGTCCCGCGCGCGTGGCCTGCGCCGCCGAGCGGACGGGCGGCGCCGGAAGCCACGGCCCGGTGCCCACCGCCGGGCCGTCCAGGGTGGCCTCCGCTGTCGGTCGCCGGGGATAGCCTCGTACGCATGGCCAACACCAGTTCACCTGAGGCGCCCATCCCGGTCGGCAAGGTCTCCGCGCTGATCGGGGGCTGGATCGACCGGCTCGGCGAGGTGTGGGTCGAGGGGCAGATCACCCAGCTCAGCCGGCGCCCGGGGGCCGGTGTGGTGTTCCTGACCCTGCGTGACCCTGAGCGGGACGTCTCGCTGACCGTGACGTGCTTCCGGGCGGTGTTCGACCGGGTGGCCGAGGACGTCCAGGAGGGCTCGCGGATCATCCTGCTCGCCAAGCCCGAGTGGTACCTGGCGCGCGGCACGCTCTCGCTGCGGGCCTCCGAGATCCGACTGGTGGGGCTGGGCGAGCTGCTCGCCAGGCTGGAGCACCTGAAGCGGCGGCTGGCGGCCGAGGGGCTGTTCGCGGCGGAGCGGAAGCGGCCGCTGCCCTTCCTGCCGCACTGCATCGGCCTGGTGACCGGGCGCGGTTCGGCCGCCGAGCGGGACGTCCTGGAGAACGCGCGGCGCCGCTGGCCCGCCGTCCGCTTCGAGGTGCGCAACGTACCGGTGCAGGGGGTCAGCGCGGTGGCCCAGGTGTCGGCCGCGGTACGGGAGTTGGACGCGCACCCCGAGGTCGACGTGATCATCGTGGCCCGGGGCGGCGGCAGCGTCGAGGATCTACTGCCGTTCTCCGACGAGGAGTTGGTGCGGACGGTGGCCGCCGCCCGCACGCCGGTGGTCAGCGCGATCGGGCACGAACCGGACCAGCCGCTGCTCGACTGGGTCGCCGATCTGCGGGCCTCGACTCCGACGGACGCCGCCAAGCGGGTCGTGCCGGATGTCGGGGAGGAGCTGACCAAGGTGCACCAGCTCCGGGACCGGGCGCGTCGGCAGGTCTTCGGGCGGGTCGAACGGGAGCTGGCCGGGCTTGCGAGCGTGCGGAGCCGTCCGGTGCTCGCCGCTCCGCACCGGCTGGTGGACGGGCCGGCCGACGAGGTGGCCGCACTGGTCGAGCGGGCCCGGCGCTGCCTCGGCCACCGGCTGGACGCCGCGGAGTCGGACCTGGGGCACACCCTGGCGCGGGTTGTGGCGCTCTCGCCGCTGGCCACGCTGGAGCGGGGGTACGCCGTGCTGCAGCGGACGGACGGACACGTGGTGACCGATCCGGCACAGGTCGCGGCCGGCGAACAGCTGCACGCCAAGGTCGCCGAGGGCGCCTTCGACGTGACGGTCGGCGAAGCCAACGTGTAGCGGCGGCGCCTTCGCCGGCTTCCTGCGCCTCCACCGGTTTCCCACGCCCGGACCCGACGGCCCGCCCTGCTGTCAGGGGTGGCACCTAGGCTGGGCGGCATGGCAGATCAGCAGGTGACAGGCCCGGGGAACGACGACGACGCCCTGGGTTATGAGCAGGCCAGGGACGCGCTGCTGGAGGTGGTCCGACAGCTGGAGGCGGGCGGTGTCCCGCTGGAGGAGTCGTTGGCGCTGTGGGAGCGCGGCGAGCAGCTGGCGAAGGTCTGCCAGCGCTGGCTGGACGGTGCGCGGGCGCGGCTGGACGCGACCCTGGCGGCCGAGCAGGAGGGAGCCGACAGCGCGGACGCCTAGGACCGACCGGTGACAGGGCCGGGAACGTGAGCCGCGTCACGGCCTTCTTGCGGAATAGTTTAAGTTTCACCTACTGTTGGACCAGCCGAGCGGCGACGGTGCCGCCCCGACGCTTTCGTCTCCAGCAAAAGGTGTAGAAGCATGACTATCGCAGCCAACGACGCCCTGGTGCTCGACGCCGCCGCCCAGGACCTGCTCTTCCGCGAGGCCCGCACCGCGAACTCGTTCACCGACGAGCCGGTCACCGACGAGCAGGTCCAGGCGATCTACGATCTGATCAAGTACGGCCCGACGGCGTTCAACCAGCAGCCGCTGCGCATCGTCCTGGTCCGCACCCCCGAGGGCCGTGAGCGCCTGGTGCAGCACATGGCCGAGGGCAACCAGGCGAAGACCTCGGCCGCCCCGCTGGTCGCGATCCTGGCCCAGGACAACGAGTTCCACGAGGAACTGCCGACCGTCTTCCCGCACTTCCCGCAGGCCAAGGACGTCTTCTTCGCGGAGCGCTCGACCCGCGAGTCCTCCGCCGCCCTGAACGGCGCCCTGCAGGCCGCGTACTTCATCATCGGCGTCCGCGCCGCCGGTCTGGCCGCCGGCCCGATGACCGGCTTCGACGCCGCGGCCATCAACAAGGAGTTCTTCCCCGAGGGCGACCACTCGGTGCTTGCCGTGGTCAACATCGGCATGCCGGGTGAGGACGCCTGGTTCCCGCGCAGCCCGCGGCTTGAGTACGACCAGGTCGTCACCACGGTCTGACCCCAGGTCCGCCGCAACACGAACGGCCCCCGGCTCCGAGAGCCGGGGGCCGTTTCGCCGTACGGGTCACTTCAGCGACTGGGCGAGCTCGGAGAGCTCCTGGTACGAGGCGCTGCCGGTGACCACTGTGGTGGCGCTGCCGGTCTGGACGGTCAGGCCGCGGTACTGGCTGCCCTGGTAGCGCTCCCACGGCTTGCCGCCGACCGTGGCGCTGCCGTCCGGCTTGGCGCCGGCCACGACGTTCTCGATGACCTGGTCCCGGGCGCCGTTGCTCTGCTCGATGGCCGCGTAGTCACCGGACGGGGTGACGAAGCCCAGGTGCCAGGTGGCGTTGCCCTTGGCGTCCTGGCCGTACTCCACCGAGGTGGCCCGCCACTTGTCGGAGAGGCCCTCGGGCCCCAGCAGCGGGTAGGGAGCGGCGCGCTTCGCCGAGGCGAGCGAGGAGCGGTAGTCCACGACGTGTACGCCGTCGCCACCGCCGTGCGGGAGGAACAGGTATCCCACCGCGACCACGACACCGATAGCCGCCATCGACAGGACCATGTCCCGTACCGTCTGCCGGCCCTTCATGCTGCTGTTGCCTGCCACCCCCTCATGGTGAACCATCGGGACCCCGCACCCTGCACCCGGGGTCCGCGTCGGAGGCGGAAACGGCTCAAAACCGCCCAGAATCGCAGGTAGCGACGGTGGGCGCCACAGACAGTCATCTCGTAGCCAGATACGATCGCAGCACCCTCATCACGGCGTTCGACCAGGCAGTAGTCGGGCGCTCGCTGGCCGTCGCGTACAGAGAGGTAACGACGATGACCACCCACCCGCACAACCTCCCTCGATCCCTCGAGGTCGCCCCGGAGGCTCCGGACCGGAACCTCGCCCTCGAACTCGTCCGGGTCACCGAGGCCGCCGCCATGGCGGCCGGCCGCTGGGTCGGGCGAGGCGACAAGAACGGCGCCGACGGCGCGGCCGTGAAGGCCATGCGCACCCTCGTCTCCACCGTCTCGATGAACGGCGTGGTCGTCATCGGCGAGGGCGAGAAGGACGAGGCCCCGATGCTCTACAACGGCGAGCGGGTCGGCGACGGCACCGGCGCCGAGTGCGATGTCGCCGTGGACCCGGTGGACGGCACCACGCTGACCGCCAAGGGCATGAACAACGCAGTCGCGGTGCTGGCCGTGGCCGACCGCGGCACCATGTTCGACCCCAGCGCGGTCTTCTACATGGACAAGCTGGTGGCCGGCCCCGAGGCCGCCGACTTCGTCGACATCACCGCCCCGCCGGCCGTCAACATCCGCCGGGTGGCCAAGGCCAAGGGCAGCGCGGTCGAGGACGTCACCGTGGTCCTGCTGGACCGCCCGCGCCACGACGGCCTGGTCCGGGAGATCCGCGAGGCGGGCGCCCGGATCAAGTTCATCTCGGACGGCGACGTGGCCGGCGCCATCATGGCCGCCCGCGAGGGCACCGGCATCGACCTGCTGATGGGCGTCGGCGGCACCCCCGAGGGCATCATCGCGGCCTGCGCGATGAAGTGCATGGGCGGCGTCATCCAGGGCCGGCTGTGGCCGAAGGACGAGGCCGAGCGGCAGAAGGCGCTGGACGCGGGCCACGACCTGGACCGCGTGCTCAGCACCGACGACCTGGTCAGCGGCGAGAACGTGTTCTTCGTCGCCACCGGCATCACCGACGGCGAGCTGCTGCGCGGCGTCCACTACCGCCAGGAGACCGCCACCACCAGCTCGCTGGTGATGCGCTCCAAGAGCGGCACGATCCGCCAGATCGACTCGGTGCACAAGCTCTCGAAGCTGCGGGCCTACAGCGCGATCGACTTCGACCGCGCCAACTGACGGCGGCGCCGACCGACGACGACCGGCACGCCGCCGGGCGGCCCCCGGCAGCGGACCGCAGAACGGCCGGTGGGCCTCGGGAGAGTCTCCCGAGGCCCACCGGCCGTTTCACCCCGCTATCCGCCGCTGCTCGCCCACCCGCCGGGCCTCCCGCAACTCGCCGTCGCGGCGCCGCCGCCGGGCCAGCACCACGCGCCGCTCGGCCGCGGTCAGCCCACCCCACACCCCGTACGGCTCCGGCTGGACCAGCGCGTGTTCCCGGCACTCCAGCAGCACCGGGCAGCGGGCGCAGACCTGCTTGGCCTGCTCCTCCCGGGAGAGCCGGGCCGCGGTGGGCTCCTTCGAAGGCGCGAAGAACAGTCCGGCCTCGTCGCGGCGGCAGGCCGCTCCGGTGTGCCAGGGACTGTCCTCGGGGCGGTCGAGCTGCTGCGTCCCGGCGCCAAGCAGGCCGGTGGGACTGCGTCGCCCCGCCATCAACACGGTGGTACGGACGCTGGACTCGATCGGATGCAGCACGGCTTACTCCTACGACGTTTCGAGACTCGGGGGAAGGCTCGCGTCACTGCCCGGCTGCCCCGTGCTCACCCCGTCGGGCCTCGGCCGCTTCGGCGTCTGCCGTCTCCGGGGTCACAGCCGTACAAGAAACGATGTGCGGGAGGAACTACCCAGCGGTATCCCGGTTCATGCACAACGCACCCGACCGACTACGGACTGCACTCATCCCAACGGTGAGTGCCGGAAGCCCTGTTGACGGTTCACCCCGGTCCGCCCCCAGGCCGCGAAACGGCGGCACCGGCCTGGACGTGGGCAACTGTCCTGGCCGGTGCGGTGGTTGAGGATCCGGATGCCGGGCAACGGTCCAACTGCCCGGCCGGACAGGTGTTCTGCTCTTCCGCGAGGGGGCGGTCAGCGGTCGAGCTGCCTGCGCGCCCACTCGCGCAACTTCTTGCCCCGGCGCGGCCTTGCCTCACAGCCGCCGAACACCGCCGCGCCCTTCACCCGGACCACCGGCGCGTAGGGATCGGCCGCCGTCTGCTCGCGGACCGAGAAACCGCCGAAGATGCCGACGCCACCGCCGTGCAGGCTCACGTTCTCCGGCACCCGGATCTCCACCCCACCGAAGATCGCGGTCACCTCGATGACCACCTCCGGCGACTCGAACACCGCGTCCGTGAGGTCGATCTCCACCCCACCGAACACCGCCACCGCGCGCAGGTACGGTCCGACCCGCCAGCGCCCCTTGCGCTCCGCGCCGCCGAAGACCGCCACCATGGTCGGCGCCTCCTGGCGGGCCGGCGGCCTGGACGCCGGTGCGGGCTCCGGCTCCGGCTGCCGCAGCGGGGGCTTCTCCATCGAGATCGGCCGGTGCGCGGGCAGGTCCCGGGTCAGCGGTACGAGATCGCCGAGCGTCCTGGCCCCGTACGCCGCCTCGATGCGGTCGGCGTGCTCCTCCATCGTGAGCCGTCCCTCCGCGTACGCGTCGCGCAGCAGTTCGGCGACCCGCTCGCGGTCGGCGTCCGAGGCCCGCATCTCGGCCTCGGGGACGGCCGCGGTGTCGATGAGGGCCGGAGCCGGCTTCGGGGCGGGCGCCCGCTCGGGTGCGGGCGATCGTTCGGGCTTGGTCATGGAGACGGGCGGCAGCCCCGGGTCCTGCTGCGGCGACGGCTTGTCCTGCGGCCCGTTCTGCGACTTGTCCTGCGGCGACGACGAGTTGTCCACGGGCCAAGACTAGCCATCACGGCCCCGGCCGAACGGCAGTTCAGCCCAGTCCGCCGCGATCCGCGTGACCCCCGTCACGCAGGCCCACCTGCCCGCACCGGTACCCGGTCCGCCGCCTACCCTTGGGGGTGCTTCGTCGTCGCAGCCGAATCAGTTAAGGACCTCCCCCATGGCTCCCACGCCAGAGTTCGAATACTCCGACCTCCTGCCGCTCGGTGCGGACACCACCCCCTACCGCAAGCTGACCTCCGATGGCGTCAGCACCTTCGAGGCCGGGGGCCGAACCTTCCTGCAGGTCGAGCCGGAGGCCCTGCGGCTGCTCACCGCCGAGGCGATGCACGACATCTCGCACTACCTGCGCCCGGCCCACCTCGCCCAGCTGCGCCGCATCCTGGACGACCCCGAGGCCAGCCCCAACGACCGCTTCGTCGCGCTGGACCTGCTGAAGAACGTCAACATCTCGGCCGGCGGCATCCTGCCGATGTGCCAGGACACCGGTACCGCGATCGTCATGGGCAAGCGCGGCCAGAACGTGCTGACCGCGGGCTCGGACGAGTCCGCCATCGCGCGCGGTGTGTACGACGCGTACACCAAGCTGAACCTGCGCTACTCGCAGATGGCCCCGGTCACCATGTGGGACGAGAGGAACACCGGCAACAACCTGCCGGCCCAGATCGAGCTGTACGCCACCGACGGCGACGCGTACAAGTTCCTCTTCATGGCCAAGGGCGGCGGCAGCGCCAACAAGTCGTACCTGTACCAGGAGACCAAGGCGATCCTCAACGAGTCGTCGATGCTCTCCTTCCTGGAGCAGAAGATCCGCTCGCTGGGCACGGCCGCGTGCCCCCCGTACCACCTGGCGATCGTGGTCGGCGGCACCAGCGCCGAGTTCGCGCTGAAGACCGCCAAGTACGCCTCGGCGCACTACCTGGACAACCTGCCGACCGGTGGGGACGCGAAGACCGGTCACGGCTTCCGCGACCTGGAGCTGGAGCAGAAGGTCTTCGAGCTGACCCAGAAGATCGGTATCGGTGCGCAGTTCGGCGGCAAGTACTTCTGCCACGACGTCCGGGTGATCCGCCTGCCCAGGCACGGCGCCTCGCTGCCCGTCGCGATGGCCGTCTCCTGCTCGGCCGACCGCCAGGCGCTGGGCAAGATCACCGCCGAGGGCGTCTTCCTGGAGCAGCTGGAGACCGACCCGGCCAAGTACCTGCCGGACACCACCGACGAGCACCTGGACGACGAGGTCGTGCGGGTGGACCTGAACCGGCCGATGTCCGAGATCCGGTCGCAGCTGTCCAAGTACCCCGTCAAGACCCGGCTTTCGCTCAGCGGCACCCTGGTCGTGGCCCGCGACATCGCGCACGCCAAGATCAAGGAGCGCCTGGACCGAGGCGAGGGCATGCCGCAGTACATGCAGGACCACCCGGTCTACTACGCCGGCCCCGCCAAGACCCCCGAGGGCTACGCCTCCGGCTCCTTCGGCCCGACCACGGCCGGCCGGATGGACTCCTACGTCGACCAGTTCCAGGCGGCCGGCGGCTCGATGGTCATGCTCGCCAAGGGCAACCGCTCGAAGCAGGTCACCCAGGCCTGCGCCAAGCACGGCGGCTTCTACCTCGGCTCGATCGGCGGACCCGCGGCCCGCCTCGCCCAGGACTGCATCAAGAAGGTCGAGGTCCTGGAGTACCCCGAGCTCGGCATGGAGGCCGTCTGGCGCATCGAGGTCGAGGACTTCCCGGCCTTCATCGTCGTCGACGACAAGGGCAACGACTTCTTCGCCGAGGTGACGGACGGTCCGCTGATCACCAACCTGCGGGTCCGCTCGGCGCAGTAGCGGTGTAGCGGCTTTTGAGCCGCCCTGCCTGCGGCCGTTCGCGGCGCGGGCGGGGCGGCTCTGCCGGTCGGGCGGCACCTGTCCGGCCGCACACAAATGCCCTGCGCCACCACGAAGGGCGGAGCAGGGCACTGAACTGTCCGGTTACGGGCGGTTGATGATGGTTCCGAGCGGCTCGAAGCCACCGTCCTTCTTGGGCTGCTGAGTGTCAGGAGCCGGCACCGCCTGAGTATTGGGCTCAGGCTCGGCCAGACCATTGAGAACGTCGAGAATCGGCTGGGCGTCAGCAGCCGGGAGTGTGTGCTCGGCGGACGCCGGCTGCTCGGGCACCGGCGAAGTCCCGGCCGGAACGGCGCTGGTGGTGGTGTTGTCGGCCATGGATCAAAGCCGCCTTTCGGGTCATCAGGTCACTTCGGCCCGACCGGAGAGTCAAGGCGCGAGCCAAGTATCGTAGTGTTCGTTAAATGTCTTATAAACACCCCGAGGCGTGTCTTCTTCTCCAACGTTTGCCCGCTTCCTCATAAGCTGGCGCCTCACGCGAGACCGTGGAGCGTGACGCTCGGGAAGCACATCAATGCCATCGGGGGATCTCATGGAGCTTCAGGGGAAGTCGCATGCGCTGCGCTTCCAGGTGCTCGGTCCCGTCCAAGCCTGGCGCGGAGAGCAGCCCCTCTCGCTCGGGTCGCCACAACAGCAGGCGGTTCTGGTTGCGCTTCTGCTCAATCACGGTCGGCCGGTGGCAACGCAGGACCTGGTCGACGGCCTATGGGGTGACCGTCCTCCGCCGCAAGCAGTGGCCGCGCTGCGAACCTATGTGTCGCGGCTGCGAACCGTCATCGAACCGCACCGTGAAGTACGTACCCCCGCCGAGCTGCTGGTCTCTGTGAGCGACGGCTATGCACTGCGGATCCCCCCCGAAGCTCTTGACCTGGCAGCGTTCGAAAACGAATTCGCCTCGGCCGCCACCGCCAAGACCAGCGGAGACTTCCGCGAGTCTCACCGCCTCCTCGCCTCGGCTCTCTCTCGGTGGGCCGGCCGCCCGCTGGCCGGCATCCCGGGACCGTACGCCGAAGCCCAGCGAATGCGCCTGACTGAGCGTCAGATCAGCGCTGCGGAAGAGCGATGTGCGGCCGCGTTGGAGATTGGCCTCCACTCGGAAACCGTCGCTGAACTCAGCTCGCTCGCCGCCGAGCACCCGCTACGGGAACGGCTCCGTGAGCTGTTGATGCTTGCGTTGTACCGCTGCGGCCGCCAGGCAGAGGCACTCGGTGTCTACAGCGACACCCGCAAGCTGCTCATCGAGGAACTGGGGGTCGAACCGGGAGCCGGCCTGGGGTCGGTTCACTCCCGGATCCTGGCTGGCGACCCCGCACTCATGCCTGCCCCTGCATCATTCGCAAGAGTGAACGCGGCCGATGAGGCCGTGCCCTTCGTACCACCGGCACAACTTCCGGCCGATGTGTCCGACTTCAGTGGCCGTACCGAGCTCGTAAGTGAGCTCCAGAGTGTGCTGGGCAGCGGCTCCGGGCAGGCCGTCGTCGTCACTTCACTGGCCGGGATCGGTGGGGTCGGGAAGACCACCCTCGCGGTTCATGTCGCCCACCGTCTGCGGTCGGAATTCCCGGACGGCCAGTTGTACACCGACCTTCGTGGTGCCGGTGCTTCACCTGCGGACCCTGCTGTGGTGCTCGGCGACTTCCTCTATGCGCTGGGAGCCGCCGAAACTCCTGACACACTTGAACAACGATCTGCCCTGTACCGGTCACTGCTTGCCGATCGACGGATGCTCATCCTCCTCGACAACGCCAAGGACGCCGAGCAACTCAAACCTCTGATCCCAGGCGTGTCCAGCAGCGCTGTCCTGGTGACCAGCCGTTCCCGACTGGCAGAACTGCCCGGAGCTCACCTGGTGGACGTCGAGGAGCTGACCCCGGCGGAGGCACTGGCACTGTTCTCCGCGATCGTCGGAGAGCAGCGTGTCGCGGCCGAGCCCGAGGCCTCACTGGCTGTCGTCCGGGCCTGCGGACTCCTACCACTGGCCGTCCGGATCGCTGCGGCCCGCCTGGCAAGTCGCCCGCGCTGGAGTGTCTCCGATCTGGCCCGTCGGTTAGCGGATCAGCGGCGGCGGCTGAGTGAGCTACAGCTCGGCAACCTGGCCGTGGAAACCACCATCGGCCTCGGATACGGGCAGCTGAAGACGGAGGAGGCACGCGCCTTCCGTCTGCTCTCTCTGATCGACGCTCCCGACCTTCCCCTGAGCGCTGTCACAGATCTGCTCGGCGTCAGTGAGGACGCTGCGGAGCAGCTTGCGGAAGCCCTGGTAGAGGCCAACATGCTGGAGTGCTTTACTCCCGGCCGCTATCGGTACCACGACCTGCTTCGTCTCTTTGCCCAACGACAGAACGAGAAGCTCCGGGACACCACTGCTCAACACGCCGCTCTCCTCCGCCTGCTGGATTCACTGGTGGCAACCATGCGGAATGCCGCCCAGGCGATCGAGCCCGACGACGTGCTGACGGAGTCGCTTCACCAACCCGTCTCCACGGGTTGCTCCTTCAGCGGGGGTGACGCTGCCCGGAACTGGCTTCGGTCGGAACTCGCTCTGGTGCTCAGTAGCATCGAGGCTGCTGTTCAAGGCCCCCTGCAGCTGCTGCGGCCTGCCGTGGACCTGCTCATCGTCCTGAACGGTCTGGTCGAGGACCCAACTCATGGGCAGCGGATAAGAGTGGCGCTGGACACCGCCGACGCCAACGCCCGGTCGAACTCCGACAATGCCGCCCTGGCGCGGATCCAACTGGCTCTCGGCTTCCTGCAGCACGTCGCCGGCGAGTACCACAACGCGGAACTCTCCTTCCGCCGCAGTCTGGACCTGCAGGGGAAGGATGACCAGACGCACCTCCGGGCGAATGTCGCCAACCTGCTCGCCGTCGTCCTGAGCCTGGCCGACCGCCCCGCCGAGGCACTTCCGTTCCTTGCTGAGGCCCGTCTGGTCAGCCGTAGCCTCGGAGCCAGGATCAGCGAGGCACGACTGTTGGGCAATCTTGCCCGGGCACATCTCGACCTGGGTCAGCACGACGAAGCCGTCAGCTCCGCGCAGGCCGCCGTGGAGGCGGCGCGCTCGTCGGGGAACACGCCGTGCCTGGCGGACACGCTGTACCAGCTCGGCGTGGTGCTGCGGTCCACCGGGTCGCCCGGGGAGGCCGCGGCGCAGTTGCGGGAGGCGCACCGGCTGTACCAGTCCGATCAGCGGCGGATCTGGGAAGGCTACTCGCTGGCGAGGCTGGCGCCCTGCCTGCTGGCGGACGGTCAGCCTCCGGAAGCCGCCGAGGCGGCGGAGGAGGCGCTGGCGATCGCACAGGAGCTGGATGCCGCCTACTGCCAGGGCCTGGCGAACGCGGCATTGGGTGAGGCGCTCCTGGAGTTGGGACAGCCCGCACGTGGGTTGGCCTGTCTCCAGGAGGCGCACTCGATCTTCACGCGGCTCGGTGTGCCCGAGGCCCTCCCCCTACGGGACCTCATCGAGCAGCAGCACACCGAGCCCTCCGCTCCCCCTGCGCCGTAATCTCCGTCCCCCGACAGGAGATCCCCCGTGCGTCAGTTCCCCCGTGCCGTCGGCGTTCCCGCAGCCCCCCGGCTGCGGGAACGCCCTGACGCTTCCCCGGCGCTGAAAGAACTCTGACAGACGCCGATTGACGTTCAATAAACGCCGTCGCCAATCGCGTTTCCGCAGTTCAGAGGCGCGGCGCTCGATGAACTGTGCGGCGCGGGGCAGCTGCCCGCACCACCCCCTCCTGCCCCGATGTGCTCCGACGATCCCGGCCAAATTCGTCCCAACGAAGACGAGTTGGCCGGAAAGGGATCCCATCGCCGAGTGATCACGCCTATTCTCAAAGGCCAGTGCAGTGTGCCCGAAGCACTGCCGGGAGGAAAACGGACCGAGCGGGGGCCCGAGCGGGGAAGCCCGGCGCGCCGGCGGGCACGACAGCGAGTAGCGGGACACGGAAACCAGCAGGGCAACAGGCAGCACAGTGACGCGGGAGCGTGGCGGACCGCAGCAGGTGGCGAGGCCGGGGGCCGAGGGCGGCCGCCGGTCCCGCGGCCGTGCTGCGGCCAGGGTGGAAAGGTGCCTCGAAATCGTGACGACCGGACAGATATCCGATCCCGCCCAGAGCCGCGGGCCCGCCTCCGCCGACCAGCAGACCGACCATACGGCCGCCCGGCAGACAGACCACGCGGCCGCCCGGAACTCCGGCCGCACGACCGACCGGCAGACCGGTCGGCCAACCACCCGGCAGACCGGCCCGCACGCGGACGACCGCGCCGGCCGCAACGCCGATCAACGGGAGAGCCGGCGCCGCACCGAGCGCGCGCTGCAGGCGGTGGCCTTCGACACCATCGGCGCCCGCTACGGCGAGGTCTTCCCCGCCAAGGCCGGCCAGCTGGAGTGCGGAGACTGGCTGCTGGCCGAACTCGAGCCCGGTGCACCCGTCCTCGACATCGGCTGCGGCACGGGGGATCCGACCATCCGCCAGCTCTCCGAGGGCGGCCTGCGGGTGACCGGGGTCGATCTCTCCGACGGGATGCTCGCCCTGGCCCGCCACACCGTCCCGGCGGCCGCGTACCACCGGATGGACATGTACGACCTGGCCACGCCGCGCGCCGTACACGCCTGGGGCGTACCGGAGTTGGGCCCGGAGGCGGCGGGCAGCCTCGCCGCCGCGGTCGCCTTCTTCTCGCTGATCCTGCTGCCCCAGGACGAGATACCCGTGGTGCTGGCCCGGATCCGCGACCTACTGCGGCCCGGGGGGCTGCTGGCCCTCGGCATGGTGGAGGCCGACCTCGACTACGCACCGCTGCCCTTCCTCGGGCACGAGATCAGGATCAGCGGCTACCTGCGCGAGGAGCTGGAGCAGACCCTGGCCGAGGCCGGCTTCACGGTCGAGGGCCACTCGGGCCACCCGTACGCCCCCGCGAGCACCACCCTGCCGCCGGAGGAGCAGTTGTTCCTGCGGTGTCGGCGGACCGGCTGACGGCCGCGGTGGATCCACCGGCGGGCCGGGCGGCGAGGCACCCGGCCGCGGCCCGGCGCCCGAGGCCCACCGACCGAGGATCCACCGCCCGCGGGACACATCGAGAAACACGAACGATCGGCCACCGGATCGCTGAACTCCCCCAGACTCCTACGACCTACCGGAACGGGCAGCCCGTGCGCGACCACTACCAGCCCCAGACCGGGCAGCCGCCCACCGTGCCCACCCAGCGCCGCTCGCCACCCTCGATGACACCCATGACCATTCCCCCGCCCGCACCGCCCGCCGCCACCATCCCGCCGCAGACCCCGGCCGGACGCCGGCCGATCGCCGAGCGCCTGGCGTACCTGGACAGCGCCGCCCGGCGGATCAACAGCTCGCTCGACCTGACGGCGACCCTGCGCAACCTCGGGCGGGTCGTGGTCCCGGCGCTGGCCGACGCCGCCGTGGTGCACCTGCGCGACCCGCTGCCGAACCTCGAACGCGACCCGGGCTGCCCGACCGCCCTGCGGATCCACCACGCCCACGGCACCCGGCTCGGCCGCCGCTCGCCCACCCTCCGGGTGGAGCCGGACGGAGTGCTCGCCCGAACGCTCCGCCAGCAGCTGCCGTCCGGTCCGGTGGTCCTGGGCACCCCGTCCGCCGCCGGGCTGCGCCCGCTGCTGGAGGAGCTGTACGGCGCCCGTACGATGGCCCGGCTGGCGGCGGGCACGGCGCTGCTCGCCCTGCCGCTGCGCGGCCGGAAGGCGGCGCTCGGACTCCTGCTGCTGATCCGCCGGCCGGGCAAGGTCCCGGCGCAGCAGCCCGCCGTGGCGGACCCGGTGACGGCCGCCTTCGACGCCGCGACCGCCTTCGATCTCGCGGACACCGCCACCGCCACCCACCTGGCCACCCAGGCCGGGCTCGCGGTGGACACCGCGCTGCGCTACTCCCGCGAGTGGGAGATCGCCGACGAGCTGCAGCGCAGCATGCTGCCCGCCCGTCTTCCGCAGCGGCACGGCGTCCGGCTGGCGCACCGCTACCTGCCCGGCGAGAGCGGCGCCCAGGTCGGCGGCGACTGGTACGACTCGGTACCGCTGCCGGGCAATCGGATGGCCCTGATCGTCGGCGATGTCATGGGCCACTCGCTGACCTCGGCCGCGATCATGGGCCAGCTGCGCACCAGCGCGCAGACCCTGGCCGCCCTCGACCTACCGCCGCACGAGGTGCTCTACCACCTCGACGAACAGGCCCAACGACTGGGCCACGAACAGCACTTGGCCACATGCGTGTACGCGGTCTACGACCCGATCGCGAACCGGGTGGTGCTGGCCAACGCCGGACACGTACCGCCCGTCCTGATCCATCCGGACGGCCGCAGCGAGCTGCTCGACCTGGAGCCCGGCGCGCCGATCGGGGTCGGCGGGGTCGACTTCCAGTCGGTCGAACTGCCCGCACCGCCCGGCTCCGCGCTGCTGCTCTTCACCGACGGACTGGTCGAATCCCGGCGCCGCCCGATCGGCACCGGCCTGGAGGTGCTGCGCAGCCGCCTCGGCAACGCGGAGCCGCGCTCGCCCGAGCAGCTCTGCCAGGAGGCGCTGCGGATCCTCCCGCCCGGCGACCGGGCCGACGACATCGCGCTGCTGGCCGCCGCCTTCGACGGCATCCCGGCCGAGGACGTCGCGTACTGGTACCTCCAGCCCCGGCACGAGACGCCCGGCCGGGCCCGCCGCCTGGCCGGGCACGCGCTGCGCCGCTGGGGACTCGAACCACTGGCCGAGAGCACCGAGTTGATGGTCAGCGAACTGGTCACCAACGCCATCCAGCACGCCACTCGGCCGGTCACCCTGCGGCTGGTCCGGACTTCGGTGCTGCGCTGCGAGATCGGGGACGACAGCCCCGTCCTGCCCCGGGCCCAGCGGGTCGGACCGGAGGACGAACGGGGCCGGGGGCTGCAGATAGTGGCCAGGTGCGCGGACCGCTGGGGCGCGACCAGGCTCGGCGCGGGCAAGGTCGTCTGGTTCGAGCAGCGGCTCCCCCGGCCGGCCGAACGCGGCCGGTGAGCCGGCCGGAGCGCGGCAGGCTGCGCGGGCTGCACGCGCCGAAGGCGTACGGCTGACCGCGCCGACCCGGGCGCCCCGGACGGTCAGGTGAACCGCTCGTCCAGGCAGGCCAGTTGCCCGAGCGCCGCATGGGCGTCCGGGCCGAGGACGGTTTCGGCGAGGGACGGGGTCCGGGCGAGTCGGACGACCGCGCGGAACACGTCGGCCTGCCAGAGCATCGCGAGGGCGTCCGCCAACTCCCGTGCGGTCGCCGGGGACACGCCGCTGTGCTGGTGCCACTCCCGCAGCAGCGCCTTGACCACGGTGAAGGCCAGCCGCCGCCCCCGGACCAGTTCGCCGCGGGCGTTGAGGCCGAACACGTCTATGGTGGTGCGCCCCTTGGCCGTCAGTCCCTGATAGGCACCGGACTCCAGATAGAGCAGCAGGTGGTCGGCGGGGTCCTCGCGGGAGGGGTCGATCAGCAGGTGGGCACCGGTGACGGGGTCGCAGGGGAACTGGTCGCGCTTGAGGTTGCTGTTGCAGTAGGCGCAGGCGAGCAGGTGGTTGTGCCAGTCGAAGGTGCGCAGCGGGGCGCGGGCGATCGGCTCGAAGTGGTCGATGTCGGTGCCGAGGCTGTCGCCGCAGTACATGCAGCGGACCAGACCGGGGGCCATCCCGTGCAGCAGGGTGCGCAGCCGGGCCTTGGTGTCGCGGGCGTCGCGCCAGGCCGCCCGTCCGGTGGCGGTGGTCGCCCCGGAGGTACGGAGCACCTCGGTGCGCCGGGTCAGCTCGGCGGCCAGTCTGCCGCGCAGCTGCGGGCGCTGGAGCGGGATCACCTGTTGCCGCCTCGTCGTGAGCGGGTCTCGTCGACCCGGGCGGTGAGCGGACTGCCCAGGCGGGCACCGAGTGCGTGGTACTCGGCGATGTCGGTCTTGGAGGCCTTGCCCGTGTACAGCTTGCGCTCCAGCGCGATCAGCAGCTGCCGTTCCTCCTCGGCCTGCGGGGAGTGGGCGCTGGGCAGGGCGAAGAGCTCGGTGAGCGCGACGTCGTCGCCACTGCCGTAGGCGATGCGCTGGTGCAGGTCCTCGTCCAGGACGTAGGGCGGGGCCTGCTCGGTGGGACCGGGCAGGCGGACCAGGCCGCCGGGATCGGCCGCCTGGCAGATGTAGGGGCTGTGGGTGGTGACCAGGAACTGGACCTCGGGGAAGTGCGCGACCAGCCACTCGCCGAGCCACTGCTGCCGGGCGGGGTGGAGGTGGGCCTCGGCCTCGTCGATCAGGGCCAGGCCGGGCGCGGGGGCGGTGGGCGATTCGCCGTCGATCACCAACTCCTCGTCCGGATCGGCCGCCTGGGCGCTCCTGAGCAGGTCGAGGACGAGGGCGAGGACGCTCCTGACGCCCTCCCCGAGAGCGGCCGCCGGCCGGGTGCTGCCGCCCCGGGTGACCCAGAGACCGTCCGGGTCGATCCGGGCGATGCGGTGGCCGTCGGGCAGCAGTCCGTCGCCGAGCAGTGCGAGTAAGGAGTCGCCGCGCTGCCCGGCCAGCCAGTGCAGGCCTGCGGCGAGGCCGGCCGAGCCGTGGAGGCGGGTGGCGACGGCCCCGGCGCCCGCGGCGGGGCCCGAACGGTGCTCGGTGCAGCCACCTTCGGTCCGACTGAGCCGCCAGCGCAGTTCGTCCGCCCCGGCGCCGGTGATCCGCACCTCGCCCTCGCCCAGCCAGGACGGGTCGTCGGGCCCGTGCCCGAGCGCGTGGGCGACGGCGTGCAGCAGCGCGGTCTTGCCCGAGCCGCCCGGCCCGGCGAACACCGTCCAGCCGGCGTGCGAGCCGTCGGGCCTGGTCAGCTCCAGGTCGAGGCTGCGTTCGCCCTGGAAGCCCCCGATGTTCTCGATCCCGATCCTGGCGACGTACATGACGACCACCCCTCAACCGATCGGCACGGTGCATGGGTTGAGTACCCGTCGGCAGAGCCGCTCGAACGGCCCCGGTGGACCGCCGGGTCACGACACGATGCGGACCGGCAGATCGCACAGCGCCTCGCGCAGCGAGGCGGCGAAGCGCTCGTACTCGCCACTGCGCGCCGAGCCGGGGCGGGTGGCGAGACCGATCCGGCGGCCGGGGGCCGGGTCGGCGAAGCGGACGGTGGCCAGCCGGTCGGTGCGACCGGCCTCGACGTCCAGGGCCGTGGCGGGCAGCAGGGTGACGCCGAGCCCTCCGGCGACCAGCTGGACCAGGGTGGAGAGCCCGGCGGCCCTGGTCGAGCCGCCCGAGGTGTCGGCACCGACCTCACGGCAGATGTCCAACGCCTGGTCGCGCAGGCAGTGGCCCTCCTCCAGCAGCAGCACGTCGAGGTCGAGCAGCACGTCCCGGGGTACGCCGGTGCGCCCGGCCAGCTCGTGGTCGGGCGGGGTGACCAGCACGAAGTCCTCGTCGAACAGCGGGATGTCGCGGGTGGGTGACGCCCCGCCGGCCGGGAGCGCGAGCAGCAGCAGGTCGAGCCGACCGGCGGCGAGCCCCTCCAGCAGCGAGGGGGTGCGCTGCTCGTGGACGTGCAGGTCCAGGTCGGGGTAGCTACGGCGGACCAGCCTGAGCACGCCGGGCAGCAGGTACGGGGCGACGGTCGGAATCACGCCGAGGTGCAGCGGGCCGGTGAACGGGCGACGGGCCGCCTCCACCTCCTCGGAGAGGTCGTACAGCGAGGCGAGCACCCGGCGCGCGTGCTCGGCCACCCGCTCCCCCAGTGGCGTGATGATGACCTTCCGCGTCGTACGCTCGACCAGCTGTGATCCGAGCGTCTCCTCCAGCGCCGCGACCGCGCCGGAGAGGGCCGGCTGGCTGAGGCCCACGGCGGTGGCCGCATCGCGGAAGTGCAGGTGCTCGGCTACCGCCAGGAAGGCCTTGAGCTGGGCGATGGTCGGGGTGCGGGACTTGGGGTGGCGCAAGATACTGATAGCTCTCTCCGATCAGATGGATCGAGTCTAGCTATTTCCCCGATCAGTGAGCGGTGTGTCAGGCTGGGATCCGTCCGCAATCCGGACGGCCCTCCCCGCAATCGCATCACACAGGAGAAGCGAACGTGCTCACGATCGGTGACAAGTTCCCCGAGTTCGAACTCAACGCCTGCGTCGACCTGGACGCCGCGAACGCCTTCGCGCAGATCAACCACAAGACCTACGAGGGCAAGTGGAAGATCGTCTTCTTCTGGCCGATGGACTTCACCTTCATCTGCCCGACCGAGATCGCCGCGTTCGGCAAGCTGAACGAGGAGTTCGCCGACCGTGACGCCCAGATCCTCGGCGTCTCGGGCGACTCGGAGTACGTCCACCACGCCTGGCGCAAGGACCACAAGGACCTGCGTGACCTGCCCTTCCCGATGCTGGCCGACGTCAAGCACGACCTGATGCGTGCCTGTGGCGTCGAGGGTGCCGACGGCCTGGCCCAGCGCGCCGTCTTCGTCGTGGACCCGAACAACGAGGTCCAGTTCGCCATGGTGACCGCCGGTTCCGTCGGCCGTAACCCCAAGGAGGTCCTGCGGGTGCTGGACGCCCTGCAGACCGACGAGCTGTGCCCCTGCAACTGGAACAAGGGCGAGGAGACCCTCGACGCCCAGGCCCTGCTGGCCGGCTGATCATGGCCCTCGACGAACTGAAGGCGGCCCTGCCGGACTACGCCAAGGACCTCAAGCTCAACCTGAGCGCGGTCATCGGCAACTCCGAGCTCCCCGCCCAGCAGCTCTGGGGCACCGTGCTGGCCTGCGCCATGGCCACCCGGAGCGCCGCCGTGCTGCGTGAGCTGGAGCCCGAGGCCAAGGCGAACCTGACCCCGGAGGCGTACACCGCCGCCAAGGGTGCCGCCTCGATCATGGGCATGAACAACGTCTACTACCGGACGTTGCACCTGCTCTCCAACAACGAGTACAGCACCATGCGCGCCGGGCTGCGGATGAACATCATCGGCACCCCGGGCGTGGAGAAGGCCGACTTCGAGCTGTGGTGCTTCGCGGTCTCCGCGATCAACGGCTGCGGCCAGTGCCTCGACTCGCACGAGCAGGTCCTGCGCAAGGCGGGCGTGGACGCCGCGACCGTCCAGGCGTCGATGAAGATCGCCGCCGTCGTCCAGGCCGTTGCCGCGACCCTCGACTCCGAGGCCGTCCTGGCTGCGCTCTGACGCACGCGACAACGCGGGAGGCCCTGCCGGACGATGTGTCCGGCAGGGCCTCCCGCGTTCTCTTGGCTGAACCCGGCAGTCTCCCCGGCCGTTTCGTGCCGCCCGGTGAGCCTTCCGCGTTCTCTCGAGTGAGCCTCCGCACCGTCCGGAGGCGGCCTGCAGGGCGCTGCTCGCGCCCTGGCAGTACGGCCCTACCGTTCGGCCGCCCCGCGGGCGGCTTCGAGGGCCTCGAAGACCTGCTGGCCGGCCGCGTTGCGCTGGCGCAGGTGGGAGACGACGGTGTTGGTCACCGCGATCAGCGGGACGGCCACGATCGCGCCCCCGATCCCACCGATGATCGAGCCGGTCGCCACACCGAGCACCACGCCCAGCGGGTGCACCCGGACCGCACGGCCGAGGATCAGCGGCTGGAGCAGGTGCCCCTCGATGTTCTGCACCGCGACCAGCACGACTAGCACCATCAGCGCGATGAACGGCCCCTGCGTCACCAGTGCGATCAGCACCGCGATGGTGCCGGTGACCAGTGCGCCGACCAGCGGCACGAACGCCCCGAGGAAGACGATCACCGCCAGCGGCATCGCCAGCGGTACGCCCAGCAGCTGGATGCCGATGCCGATGCAGAGCGCGTCGATGAAGGCCACGCACACGGTGCCGCGCACGTACGCGGTGAGGGTCGCCCACGCCTTCGGGCCCGCACCGGCGAGCGCGTAACGGGAGTGCCGGGGCAGGCCCCGCAGCAGCCAGCTCCAGATCCGGGCGCCGTCGTAGAGCAGGAAGAAGGTGGTGAAGGCGGCGAGCAGGACGCCGGTGAGGACCTCGACCGCTATCGTCACACCGGTGAACCCGGCCGAGGTGATCTGGTCCGAGTTGGTGCCGATCGCGTTCGTGATCTGCTTGGCGAAGTCGTTGATCTGCTGCTGGGTCAGGTGCAGCGGCCCGGTGACCAGCCACTCGCGCAACTGGTTGACACCGGCCTGGACCTTCCCGGTGACCGAGTTGAGGTTGGTGGACACCTGCCAGACCACGAACCAGCCGACCAGTCCGATCCCGGCCAGACCGCTGAGGAAGGTCGCCGCCGCCGCCAGTGAGCGGGGCACCCCGTGCCGCCGCAGCCAGGAGACCGTCGGCTCCAGCAGCGCGGAGATCAGCAACGCGGCCAGCACCGCGAAGGCGACCAGCCGCAGCATGTCCACCACCCGGAAGACCAGGTAGAGAGCCGCCGCGAGCAGCAGCAGCCGCCAGGTGGACTCGGCCGCCACCCGCAGCGTCCACGGCACCGCGTCGACCGGGTCCGCCGGACGGCCCGGTACGACGCCTTCACGGCCGTACGGCGCCTGGGTCCGCTCGGCCCCGGAGCGCCGCTCGGATCCGTCCGGCAGCGGGGAACGAGGTGCCGGGACCTGCTCCATGGACAGCAGGAAGTCGTCCGGGTCCGCTACCTGTTCCTCCACGGCGCGGGCAGCCCGGCGCCGTTCTGCCAGTGCCGCCACCAGTCGCGAGGCGAGGGCTCCAGCCCCCGACACCGCGAGCACTCTTGCGCCCCGCGCCACCTTCGACACACCGCTCCCCGATCGGCTCTTGCTACGCCGTCGGTCATCCCCGTCACGGCTGTCAGGGACGACGCTACCCGCCCGAACGGATCGGTTTCGCCGTTGGAGCGAGGTGGGCGCGGGGAATCTTCAATGTCACAGCGGCAAAAATTATCTCAATATCGGATAATTCGGCGGTTTCGGACCGCGGTTCCACGGGGAGGGGTCGGGTGTAACAGAGGGCCAACTGTCGGCGGACCGGCCGGTGCCGGGGCAAACCAGGACCCTCCCCGGCCCCCGCGTCCGCATCTGGACCGCACCGCCCACCGGCGTCATGGTCAGCGCAGCGCTGGGCGGCGCGGCCCGCAGTTTTCCGGCCCGCAGCTCTTCCGGCGCGAAGCGTGTCCGACCCGCGGCGTGTCCGGCCCCGGCAGCACTCAGGACCTCCGGGCCCGCGGAACGCCGAGAGGCCCCCGACCACGGTCGGGGGCCTCTCGGCGAAGCGGCTGCGCTCCTAGTACCACTGGTGCGCCTGCCAGAAGGACCAGGCGCCGCACGGCGAGCCGTAGCGGTCGTTCATGTAGTTCAGGCCCCACTTGATCTGGGTCGCGGGGTTGGTCCGCCAGTCCGAGCCGACCGAGGCCATCTTCGAACCCGGCAGCGCCTGGACCAGGCCGTACGCACCGGAGCTCGCGTTGGTCGCGGTGTAGTCCCAGCCGCTCTCGCGCTTCACGATCTGACTGAAGCACTGGAACTGGCCGGAGTCGCCGATGATCGAGGCGGCCATTGCCTGGACCGAGCCGGGGTCGGTGGCGACGACGGCGGCCATCTCGGTCCGCGCCTTGGCGCGGTTCGCGGCCTCCTCGTCGGCCTGCCGCTTCTCCTCGGCGGCCTTGGCGGCCTTCTCCGCGTCGGCCTTCGCCTGGGCGTCGGCGGCGGCCTTCTGGCGCGCGGCCTCGTCGGCGGCCTTCTTGGCGGCGGCTTCCTGCGCGGCCTGGTCGGCGGCTGCCTCCTGAGCGGTGGCCTGCTGCTTGAAGTTGTCACTGACGGTCTGTGCGTGAGCGCCCGTCGGGACGTCGGCGAGCAGGGTGGCACCTGCGACGTCGACCGTCTGGGTGTTCTTGCCCTCGCTACCGGACGCCACGCCGACGACGGCACCTACAGCGGTGACCGCGGTGGCAGAGGCCACAGCGACTCCCCGGACCGAGATCCGAGTCACATGGTTTCCTTCCAGCATCGCCCGCGCGTGACCGTTCGGACGCAACATGCCCCTTGGCGCTGGTCCCCACAGGTGCTGGTCACGGGAGACTCGGGCCCGGCGCCGGGCCGAGACTGAGTCGGACAGGCGTGTGGATCGGGCGGCATACGGCTCAAGCGGTGTTCAGTTGTCCGCCCGCCGACCGGAGTTGCCGGGCGAGTTGTGCCGTACGCGGGGCCTGACAGAACCCTCACCATGCCGCACCAGGACGTGTCTACGCAATTCCCGGTTGCGTGGCGCATCTCACAATTCCCGCGAGCAGCGGGTTTGCCGGTACTCCAGAGAAGGGACAGTCAGGTGTGGTGACAGCCAAGGGACCTGCCGCTATGCGGCAGGTCCCTTGATCCAGTTTTAGGGTGATTTGCCCCGGTGTGGCGTGTCATTGACCACCCGTTCGCCTCCGGGCGCCCCGGGCCGGCGCGCCGTCCGGCTCGGGCCGGTCTCAGGGCTGGATGTCCTCCAGCATCTCCGTCACCAGGGCGGCGATCGGCGAGCGCTCGGAGCGGGTGAGTGTGACGTGCGCGAACAGCGGGTGGCCTTTGAGCTTCTCCACCACCGCGACCACGCCGTCGTACCGACCGACTCTCAGGTTGTCGCGCTGGGCGACGTCGTGGGTGAGCACCACCCGCGAACCCTGGCCGATCCGGGACAGGACGGTCAGCAGGACGTTCCGCTCCAGGGACTGCGCCTCGTCCACGATCACGAACGCGTCGTGCAGCGACCGCCCCCTGATGTGGGTCAGCGGCAGGACCTCCAGCATCCCCCGGGCGATCACCTCCTCGATCACGTCCGGGGTGGTGACCGCGGACAGGGTGTCGAAGACCGCCTGGGCCCACGGACCCATCTTCTCGGCCTCGCTGCCCGGCAGGTAGCCCAACTCCTGCCCGCCGACCGCGTACAGCGGACGGAACACCATCACCTTGCGGTGCTGCTGCCGCTCCAGCACCGCCTCAAGGCCGGCGCAGAGCGCCAGCGCGGACTTGCCGGTGCCCGCCCGGCCGCCCATCGAGACGATGCCGACCTCGGGGTCGAGCAGCAGCTCCAGGGCCACCCGCTGCTCGGCGCTGCGGCCCCGCAGCCCGAACGCCTCGCGGTCCCCCCGGACCAGCCGTACCCGGCCGTCCTGCGTCACCCGGCCGAGCGCCCGGCCGCGCTCCGAGGTGAGCACCAGGCCGGTGTGCACGGGCAGTTCCTCGGTACCGTCGACGTCCACCGCGACGTCGTGGCCGGCCCCGAACAGGGCGTCCACCTGGTCGCCGGACACATGCAGCTCGGACATCCCGGTCCAGCCCGAGGTGATCGCCAGCTCCGCGCGGTACTCCTCCGCCAACAGCCCGACCGAGCTGGCCTTGATCCGCAGCGGCAGGTCCTTGGAGACCACGGTGACGTCGTAGCCCTCGGCCTGCAGATTGCGGGCGACCGCCAGGATCCGGGTGTCCGCCTCGCCTCCGCCCGAGCGGTACCCGGCCGGCAGCGCGGAGGGGTCGGAGTGGTTGAGCTCGACCCGGATGGTGCCGCCGAAGTCGCCCACCGGGATCGGCTCGTCGAGCCGGCCGTGGCGGATGCGGTAGTCGTCCAGCAGGCGCAGCGCCTGGCGGGCGAAGTAGCCCAGCTCCGGGTGGTGCCGCTTGGCCTCCAGCTCGGTGACCACGACCACCGGGAGGACCACCTCGTGCTCCTCGAAGCGCGTCATGGCGAACGGGTCGGCCAGGAGCACGCTGGTGTCGAGAACGTACGTGCGCCGGTCTGGTGTCCGACGGCTCTTGGTACTGACCACTAGGCCTCCCGAGCGGATGACCCAGCGTCACCCGCGGCAAGCCGGTCCCCGCGACCCCGGTGGCCGGGGTACCGGTCTGACTGGGGTATTCCCAGGCGAACCATGGTGCATACCCGCCGCACGGAACTGACGGATCATTGTCGGCGAACGTTTACCCGAACGCCTCACGGGCAGACGATCTGAACTCGGTTCAGCGCCCCGGCGGCTTGGAACCGACGTCCGTCACAGGCCCAGTCGGCGGTGGCGCAGCTGGTAGTCGCGCAGCGCGCGGAGGAAGTCGACCTTGCGGAAGGCCGGCCAGTACGCCTCGCAGAAGTAGAACTCGCTGTGGGCGCTCTGCCAGAGCAGGAAGCCGGACAGACGCTGCTCGCCGGAGGTCCGGATGATCAGGTCGGGGTCGGGCTGGCCGGTGGTATAGAGGTGTTCGGCGATGTGCTCGACGGTGAGGATTTCGGCCAATTCCTCGATCGAGGTACCCCGGCCGGCGTGCTCCTGGAGGAGCGAGCGGACGGCATCGGCGATCTCGTGCCGGCCGCCGTAGCCGACGGCGACGTTGACGGTGACGCCCTGGACGTGCTCGGTGGCCTGGGCCGCCTGCTTGAGCACCTCCGCGGTGTGCTCGGGCAGCAGGTCGAGCGCGCCGACCGGGTTGACCCGCCAGCGACGGGCCTCGGCCAACCCACGGACCGCGTCCTCGATGATCCCGAGCAGCGGGACCAGTTCCTCGGCCGGGCGGGAGAGGTTGTCGGTGGAGAGCATCCAGAGCGTGACGACCTTGACGTGCGTCTCGTCGCACCAGCCGAGGAACTCGCTGATCTTGTCCGCCCCGCGCTGGTGCCCGTACGCGGTGGTCCCGCCGGTCGCCTTCGCCCAGCGGCGATTACCGTCCAGAATGACCCCGATGTGGTGCGGGGTGTTGTCGAGGTGCACCTCGACCCGGCGGCCGTAGAGCCGGTATGCGTTGTCCAGCAGGCTGCGCAGACCCGGCGTGCGCTCGACCACATCGCGCAGACCCATGACGTTCGGCCCCTCCGTGCTTGGTCCCCCGGTGCGACTAAAAACCCCCGCCGCAGCCTACTCCCGCACGGGTGCACGAAGGTAAAACCGCACGTAGCGAACCTGTCACAAGAGTGAACAGAAATCCTCGGCCCTATGTGGGTCCGATGTGGCCGTGGTCGCGGGCTGCCCCGACTCGGTCGCGGCCGCCATGGACACGGAACGGTCACCGGTTCCTTAACCGGGCCGTAAGTCGGGCTCCGGATGCTTGACGCCCACCATTGGTCTAGTCCAGTTTTCTGTGTGAGGGCGGCGGACGGCGGCGCGTACCGACCCCGCCCCCGACAGCCCTACCGCGGACCACCCTCCCCCACACGGAGCCGTCGCGCCCCCACCGCGGCGGCTCCCCTCTTCCCACGGAGCGCCTCCATGGCCCGTACGCTGCAGCCGCCGTCCCACCGGCGCCACCGAAGCACCCTCCCCACGGCCCTCGCGGCCGGCACCACCGCGCTCGCCCTGGCCGGCGGCGGCCTCGCGCTGTTCACGGGCAGCGCCGGCGCGGCGGTCGGCGACCTCGTCGCCAACGGCGGCTTCGAGACCGGCACGCTCGCCGGCTGGAGCTGCGCCGGCACCGCGAGCGCGGTCTCCTCCCCGGCGCACTCCGGCTCGTACGCCCTGCAGGGGACTCCGGGCGGCTCGGACACCGCCGACTGCCGGCAGACCGTCAGCGTGCTGCCCAACACCCGCTACACGCTGAGCGGTTGGGTCCAGGGCCCGTACGTCTACCTGGGCGTGAGCGGCACCGGCGGCACGGACCCCTCCACCTGGTCCAGCCAGAACGGCTGGAACCAGCTCAGCACGACCTTCACCACCGGCGCCGGCACCAGCGCCGTCACGGTGTACGTGCACGGCTGGTACGGCCAGGGCGCCTACGGCGCGGACGACATCACGCTGACCGGCCCTGCGGGTACCTCCTCCCCGACGCCGGCGCCGAGCACCTCCTCCTCCCCGTCGAGCTCGCCGTCCTCGTCGCCCGGCGGGCCGAGCAGCAGCCCCACCTCGGCCCCGAGCGGCAGCTCCAGTCCGGCGCCGAGCTCCTCCCCGAGTTCGTCGCCGACCGGCAGCCCCCCGCCGAGCGGGCCCGCCACCCCGCCGAGCGGGCCCCTCCCGGCGCACTTGCTGACCGGCTACTGGCAGAACTTCGACAACGGCGCCGCCGTGCAGCGGCTGCGCGACGTGCAGAGCGCCTACGACATCATTGCGGTCTCCTTCGCGGACGCGACCGGTACTCCCGGCGCGATCGGCTTCACCCTGGACCCGGCGCTCGCGAGCAGGCTGGGCGGCTACACCGACGCGGACTTCAGGGCCGACATCGCCGCCGAGCACGCGGCGGGCAAGCGGGTCGTGCTTTCGGTCGGCGGCCAGAACGGCACCGTCACGGTGAACAGCTCCGCCACCGCCGACAACTTCGCCACCAGTGCGTCCGCCCTGATCCGCAGCTACGGCTTCGACGGTGTGGACATCGACCTGGAGAACGGTGTCGACCCCGTCCACCTGGCACAGGCGCTGCACACCCTGCAGAGCAAGGTCGGCTCCGGCTTCGTACTGACCATGGCACCGGAGACCATCGGGATGTACAGCACCTCGGGCGCGTACTTCCAACTGGCGCTGAACACCAGGGACATCCTGACCGTCGTCAACACCCAGTTCTACAACTCCGGTGGGATGAACGGCTGTGACGGCAAGGTCTACAACCAGGGCACCGTCGACTTCATCACCAGCCAGGTCTGCACCCACATCCAGGGCGGTCTGCGTCCGGACCAGGTCGGCATCGGGGTCCCCGCCTCCGGCAAGGCGGCGGGCGGCGGTTACGTCGACTCCACCGTGGTGAACCACGCGTTGGACTGCCTGGCCACCGGCACCAACTGCGGCAGCTTCGTCCCGCCGGCCAGGTGGCCGGCCATCCGCGGCGCGATGAGCTGGTCGACCAACTGGGACGCCGCCAACGGCAACGACTTCTCCGCCAACGTGGGCGCCCACGTCCACGCGATGCCGTGACCCCCTCGGGACGCCGCCTTTCGAGGGTGGGGCGGTGTCCCGGCCGAGGCTCGTCGTGCCCGCCGGGTGCGGCGGGCCTCCTGGCCGCGGTTACCGCGGCCCCTACCTTGGTCGGGCCGCGGCGGCCGGTCGGGCCCCGCTCTTCAGGAGGGAGACCGCACGGTCGTAGGCGGAGTCGCGGTGGTGGCCGAACTCCTCGTCGGTGAAGACCGGTTCGCGGTACTGCGGCGGGATGCCCGGCCCGTCGAACGTGCGCCCGGAGGGGGTGCGGAACTCCTCGTTGGGCAGGCCGATCTGCCAGCCGTTGGGAAGGGTGCGCTCCAGGACGTCCGAGAAGACGCCCTGGGTGGACTGGCCGATCCGCACCGAGCCGCCAGGGCGGTCCATCAGCGCCTGGGTGAACGTCTCCCCCGCGCTGACCGTGGACCCGCTGGTCAGGACCGCGACCGGGCCGGTGTAGCGGGCACCCGGGGTGGGCTGGACGACGATCGGCTGTGGACGCGTGAACGCGCTGGGATCGGCCGGATCGTCACGCGTCACCTTGCCGTACGCGAGGTACCCGCGGTCGGTGAGCCGCGAGGCGATCTGCAGGCCGAGGCTGTCGGAACCGCCGCCGTTGATCCGCACGTCGATGATCAGACCGCTGAGCCGGGCGGTGCGCTCCGGGGTGAGGATGTCGTCCAGCGCCCGCTGCAGCTCGGCGCTGTTGGCGGCGTAGCTGTCGTCCGGGTCGTCCGTGTAGCCGCCGAAGCCGGAAATCCTGAGGTAGCCCTGGCTGTTCGGCAGGTCCGCGTAGCCGATCCGGCCCTTGGCGTAGGACCGCAGCTGCCCTCCGCCGAGGTCGCGCTCCTCGATGTAGGCACGGAGCCGGTCGTCCAGCTCACTGCTCGGCACGACCGTGCCGGGGCGGCCCTGGGCGAAGCGACCGGTGCCCTTGGCCGCGATGTGGACGTGCGCGTCG
This sequence comes from Kitasatospora cystarginea, assembly GCF_039533515.1. Lineage (NCBI taxonomy): Bacteria > Bacillati > Actinomycetota > Actinomycetes > Kitasatosporales > Streptomycetaceae > Kitasatospora > Kitasatospora cystarginea. The sequence continues at coordinate 73,865 of NZ_BAAATR010000024.1, forward strand.
TACAGCGGCCGGACCATCTCGCTGAGGACGGCGAACAGTTGGGCGTCGCTGGTCCGCGCGTTGATCTGCGGCCGGTAGTGCTCCCTGACGGCGTGCCAGTCGATGCCCTTGGCAGCGAAGAAGGGGTAGTTCTCCTCGAACGTCTGCCAGAAGACGTCGAAGGTGGCCACCCGATCGGCCGGCGCGGGCCGACCGCAGTCGGCGGGCAGGGACGGAACGCGGTGCAGCATGCGATCGCCGGGTGAGCCGTCGACGTGCAGGGCCGCGCCGGCCTGGCCGGGCAGTACCCGGACGGTGAGGACCGTTGCGTCGGGGCCGGTGAAGGTGACCGACCCCGGGGCGGTGTGCGAGCGCTGGGCGTCGTCGCCCTTGAGGCAGCTGATCGAGGTGGTCTGGTAGGTCTGGAGGTGGTCGCCCGCGATGGTGAGGACGGTGCCGTAGCCGTCCATCCGCCAGGTGCCGTCCGCCCAGTGGGAGGCCGTGGCGTCCGGTGGATGGCCGGCGGCGCTCGCCGGCTGGGCGCCCAGGGCCGATCCGCCCGTGATGACGAGCAGTGCGGCTGTGAGAGCGGTCCTGGCGGAAGAGTTCCTGAGCGGCATGGTCGAGCCTCCCCGTGCTTGGCCTGACGCCGTACGGCGTCCGGTGACCATGCTCCCGACGGCGCCCCCGGAGTGGCGATGGTGCTGGCTACCGAGTTCGGGTGGTGCCTGCACCACCCTGCCAGGACCCCCCGTACGGATGCGCCGGGTACACCACGTGGGCGCCCGGGTGTGCCGGGGCGGCCGCCTCTTGGGAGCGCACCCCTGCCCGGTGTCAGTGGAGGAGGACCGCCAGCAGGGCGCCGAGGAGCATGCAGGGCCCGAAGGGCAGGGCGTCGCCGCCCTTCATCCGGTGGGCCAGCAGCTGCGCTCCGCCCCACAGGGCGGCGAGCACGAAGCCGTACCAGAAGCCGGTCAGCACGGTGCTCCAGCCGTACCAACCGAGGACCGCGCCCAGGGAGGGGGCCAGTTTGGCGTCGCCGAAGCCCATCGGTGCCAGCAGTGCGAGCGCGCCGTAGCAGGCCCCGAGCGCCAGTGCGGCGTAGAGGCAGCGCAGCAGTACGGCGCCCTGGTGTTCGGTCAGGACGAGCAGCAGGGCCGTGCCGAGGGCGAGCGGGAGGGTGAGGACGTCCGGCAGGCGGTGGACGGCCGCGTCGACGAAGGCGAGCACCACGCCGAACAGGGCGGCCCAGGCCAGCGGCAGCACGAGCGGCCAGTGGGCGGCCGCGCCGACCGCCGCGCCCGTCCCGGCCGCGACCAGCCCGACCCGGAGGAGGCCGGGGCCGCCCGGGGCTCCGGGCGCGCGCCACGGCTCGCCGTAGGGCACCGCGTAGCGCGCCGCCGCCGCACGCAGCAGCGGTGCCGCGAGCAGACCGCCCCCCGCTCCGACCAGTTCGCCGACCACAGCCGCCCCCTCCGCCCGAACGGGTCGAGCGTACGGCCCGTACCATCTGCGGAACCAGCGGCCAGTGATGGCGGATCAGCTTGTGAACGGGGAGCAGTGCATGGAGCCCTTGGAGGTCACCGATCCGGAGGCGGTCGGACCGTACCGCCTCCTGGCCCGACTGGGCGCGGGCGGGATGGGACGGGTGTACCTGGCCCGTTCGGCGGGTGGCCGGACCGTGGCGGTCAAGGTCGTCCGGCCGGAGCTCGCGGAGGACCGGGAGTTCCGCAGCAGGTTCGCACGCGAGGTGGAGGCCGCGCGCGCGGTTGACGGCACGTACACCGCTCCGGTGGTGGACGCCGACCAGGACGGCCCGACGCCCTGGCTGGCCACCGCCTACGTACTCGGTCCCCCGCTGACCGACGCCGTGCTGGCGCACGGACCGCTGCCCGAGGAGTCGGTACGGGCACTCGGCGCCGGCCTGGCCCAGGCGCTGGCCGCCGTACACCGGGTCGGACTGGTGCACCGCGACCTCAAGCCGTCCAACGTGCTGCTGGCCGCCGACGGACCCCGACTGATCGACTTCGGGATCGCCAGGGCGATGGAGGGCGACAGCGTCACCCGGACCGGGATCGTGGTCGGCTCACCCGGCTACATGAGCCCCGAGCAGGCGTCGGGGCAGCCGATCGGCCCGGCCAGCGACGTCTTCTCGCTCGGTTCGGTGCTGGTGTACGCCGCCACCGGCGAGGGTCCGTTCGAGTCCGCCTCGGGACCGGCCGCGCAGCTGTACAAGGTGGTGAACGACCAGCCCGACCTGGCGGGGCTGCCCGCCGGACTGCGTCCCGCCGTGGCGGCCTGCCTCGCCAAGGACCCGGCGCGGCGGCCGAGCCCGCAGGAGCTCACCGAACTGCTGGCGCCGGAGGGCACCGCGGCGGTGCTGCGCCACGGCTGGTTGCCCGCACCGGTCACCGGGGCGCTGGCGCAGCACGCCGCGCAGGTGATGGACATGGAGACCCCGGCGCGCGGCACCGCCGCGGCATCGGTGGACGGCTACTCGCCGACCGGGGCGGACCACTCCCCCGCTCCCGGCACCATGCGGCTGGGTCGCGGCGCCAAAGAGCAGGATCCGCCGTCCGTGCACGGCGCGCCGACCTCGTTCACGCCCCAGCCCCCGCAGGCGGTGCCCGACACCGAGCCGGTGGCCGGTCCCCGGCCGTCCCGGCGGGCCTTCCTGTTCGGCGGCGGTGCGCTCGCGGTCGCGGCCGTCGGCGGCGGTGCGGTGTGGGCACTGTCCCCGAACCAGAACCACTATCCGGCGCAGAACCCGACCGCCACCGCACAGCCGGTGCCGAAGCAGTCCCGCCCGGCCGGGGTGCCGCCGGAGCCGCTGTGGACGTACGACGTGCAGGGGCGCGTGTCGGCGGCACCGCCACTGTTGGTCGCCGGGGTGCTCTGCCCGCAGGGCGAGGGCCTGGTGGCGCTGGACCCGGCGACCGGCAAGGAGAGGTGGGCCAGGCGGGACGTACCGGCCACCATCCTGGTGACCGCCAGGGGAATGGTCTTCGCCGCGGTCGACACCCAGATCACCGGCTTCGCCGCGGACAGCGGCGTGCCGCGCTGGACGTTCGCGGGCAAGGACACCGACGGCAACCTGCTCGCCCCCGACGGCCTGCTCGGCGCGGACGACCAGGCCGTCTACACCCTGGCCGACCTGTCGCCCAAGGGGGTGGTGTTCGGCGACACCAAGTCCGGAGTGGCCGCGGTCTCGCTCGACAACCAGCGGGAGCTCTGGTTCCAGGAGCGGAAGAAGAGCGCCAGCCCCTTCGTCTCCGGCCTGGCCGCCGCCGGCAACGTCTACTACACCGACGCCAGCAACAACCTGGTCGCCCGCAGCGGCAAGGACGGCACCCAGGTCTGGTACGCCGACACCGGCTCCTCCGCCGCCTTCCCGGCCGCCGCCGACGACACCCAGGCGTACTGCCTCACCGAGCGGACCGGCCTGCAGGCCGTCCGGCTCTCCGACGGCAGGCAGCAGTGGAAGATCACCGTGCCGGCGGACGAGAAGCGGATGTTCACTCCGGTGGCCGCGGTGAAGGGCGTGGTGTACGGCAGCGACGGCACCTCCTCGGTCTGCGGCTGGGACGCCGCCAGCGGCAAGGAGCTGTGGCGCTGCGCGCTGCCCAGGAACGTCTCGGCGATGACGGCACCGGTACTGGTCGGCAGCACCCTGTTCGTGCCGGGCGCGTTCGGCGCGGGGGTCTTCGCGGTGGACGTCAGGAGCGCGAGCCTGCGCTGGACCTTCTCCGTCCAGGGCACCTCGACGGACGACTGGTACCTGGGCACGGACGGCAAGCGGCTGTTCGCCCAGCTCGGCCCGCACATCTACGCGCTGCCGCCGGAGTAGGCGGTAATAAGGGGAGAGCACCGGGCTGTGGCCCAGAGCACGAGGTGGCCGGCGGCCGAGCACCGTAGAGTACTCAGACATGCAGGTCATCCAGTCCAGCAAGCTCGCCAATGTCTGCTACGACATCCGCGGCCCGGTGCTCGACGAGGCGATGCGTCTGGAGGACCAGGGGCAGCGCATCCTCAAGCTGAACACCGGGAACCCGGCCCTGTTCGGGTTCGAGGCGCCGCCGGAGATCCTCCAGGACATCCTGCGGAACCTGGCCGGCGCCCACGGCTACGGGGACTCCAAGGGGCTGCTCTCCGCGCGCCGCGCCGTGGTCATGCACTACGAGGACCGCGGACTGCACGGCCTCTCGGTCGATGACGTCTTCCTCGGGAACGGGGTCTCCGAGCTGATCCAGCTCGCCATGACCGCGCTGCTGGACGACGGCGACGAGGTGCTGGTCCCGGCGCCCGACTACCCGCTGTGGACGGCCTCGGTCAGCCTGGCGGGCGGCACCGCCGTGCACTACCGCTGCGACGAGCAGTCGGAGTGGTACCCCGACCTGGCGGACATCGAGTCCAAGGTCACCGACCGGACCCGCGCGCTGGTGGTGATCAACCCCAACAACCCGACCGGCGCGGTCTATCCGCGCGAAGTCCTGGAGGGCCTGGTCGAGATCGCCCGCCGGCACAAGCTGGTGGTCTACGCGGACGAGATCTACGACAAGATCCTCTACGACGACGCGGAGCACGTCCCGCTCGCCACCCTGGCGCCGGACCTGTTCTGCGTCACCTTCAACGGCCTGTCCAAGGCGTACCGGGTGGCGGGCTTCCGCTCCGGCTGGATGGTGCTCTCCGGCGACCGGGCGCGGGCTCACAGCTACATCGAGGGCCTGAACGTGCTGGCCTCGATGCGGCTGTGCGCCAACATGCCGGCTCAGCACGCGGTGGCGGCGGCGCTCGGCGGGCGGCAGTCGATCAAGGACCTGGTGCTGCCCGGCGGGCGGCTGCTGGAGTCCCGGGACGCGGCGTACCGGCTGCTGAACGAGATCCCGGGCGTGAGCTGTGTGAAGCCCAAGGGCGCGCTCTACGCGTTCCCGCGGCTGGACCCGCAGGTGTACAAGATCAAGGACGACCAGCAGATGGTGCTCGACCTGCTGCGGGCCCAGCGGATCCTGATCGTCCAGGGCACCGGCTTCAACTGGCCCGAGCCTGACCACTTCCGGCTGGTCACACTGCCGCGCCCGGAGGAGATCACCGACGCGGTCACCCGGATCGGGGACTTCCTCTCGGGCTACACGCAGCCCTGAGGGACGGGCCGCACACGGCCCCGAACTCGCGCTGCCCGTAGCCTTGCGGGTCGGATCCGGGCGCCCGGGGCGACGGAGAAGCGGCCGACGGCCGGAGCGGGGCTCCGGCCGTCGGCCGATGTCTTTTGAGCGCCGCCGCCCCCGGTGAGGAGTAGGGGCGGCGGCCCCTCAAACCCGGGCCCGTCAGCCCAGGCGCTTGACCAGCGCTCGGTACTCGTCCCACAGCTCGGTCGGCGTGTGGTCGCCGAAGAGCTCCAGGTGGGCCGGCACCAGCGCCGCTTCCTGCCGCCAGATGTCCGCGTCGACGGAGAACAGCAGGTCGAGGTCCTCCTGCGGGATCTCCAGGCCGTCGAGGTCGAAGCCCTCGACGGCAGGCAGCACACCGATCGGCGTCTCGACGCCCTCGCCGGTGCCGTCCAGCCGCTCGACGATCCACTTCAGCACCCGGCTGTTCTCGCCGTAGCCGGGCCAGACGAACTTGCCCGCGCTGTTCTTGCGGAACCAGTTCACGTAGTAGATCTTCGGCAGCTTGTCCGCGTCGGCCTGGCCGCCGATCTTCAGCCAGTGGGCGAAGTAGTCGCCCATGTTGTAGCCGCAGAACGGGAGCATCGCGAACGGGTCGCGGCGCAGCTCGCCCACGGTGCCCTCGGCGGCGGCGGTCTTCTCGGAGGCGATGTTCGCGCCCAGGAAGACGCCGTGCTGCCAGTCGAAGGACTCGGTCACCAGCGGGACCGCGGTGGCACGGCGGCCGCCGAACAGGATGGCCGAGATCGGCACACCCGCCGGGTCCTCCCACTCGGGGGCGATGGTCGGGCACTGCGCGGCCGGGACGGCGAAGCGCGCGTTCGGGTGGGCGGCGGGGGTGCCGGACTCCGGGGTCCAGTCGTTGCCGCGCCAGTCGGTCAGGTGGGCCGGCGGCTCGTCGGTGAGGCCCTCCCACCAGACGTCACCGTCGTCGGTGAGCGCGACGTTGGTGAAGACGGTGTTGCTGTGCAGGGTGGCGATGGCGTTGGCGTTGGTGTCCGTGCCGGTGCCCGGGGCGACTCCGAAGAAGCCGGCCTCCGGGTTGATCGCGTAGAGGCGGCCGTCGGCACCGAAGCGCATCCAGGCGATGTCGTCGCCGATGGTCTCGACCTTCCAGCCCGGGATGGTGGGCTGGAGCATGGCGAGGTTGGTCTTGCCGCAGGCGCTCGGGAAGGCGGCCGCGACGTACTTGGCCTCACCGGTGGGCGGGGTGAGCTTCAGGATGAGCATGTGCTCGGCCAGCCAGCCCTCGTCCCGGGCCATGGTCGAGGCGATGCGCAGCGCGTAGCACTTCTTGCCGAGCAGGGCGTTGCCGCCGTAGCCGGAGCCGAAGGACCAGATCTCCTTGGTCTCCGGGAAGTGCGAGATGTACTTGGTGCTGTTGCACGGCCACGGCACGTCCTGCTCGCCCTCCGCGAGCGGGGCGCCCACGGTGTGGACGGCCTTGACGAACTCGCCGTCCTCGCCGAGCTGGTCGATCACGGCCTGGCCCATCCGGGTCATGACGCGCATCGACACGGCGACGTAGGCGGAGTCGGTGATCTCGACGCCGTACGCGGCCAGCGGGGAGCCGACCGGTCCCATGGAGAACGGCACGACGTACATCGTGCGGCCCTTCATCGCACCGCGGAACAGGCCCTTCTCGCCCTGGAAGATCTCGCGCATCTCGGCGGGAGCCTTCCAGTTGTTGGTCGGCCCCGCGTCCTTCTCCTGCTCGGAGCAGATGTACGTCCGGTCCTCGACGCGGGCGACGTCCGAGGGGTCGGAGGCCGCGTAGTAGGAGTTGGGGCGCTTCTTCTCGTCGAGCTTCCGGAAGGTGCCCTGGGCGACGAGCAGGTCGGCGAGGCGCTGGTACTCCTCGTCCGAGCCGTCACACCACTCGACGCGGTCCGGCTGGGTCAGCTCCGCGATCTCGCTCACCCAGGCGAGCAGGGCCTTGTGGCGGGTGGGCGCGGTTGCGAGAGCAGAGTTCTCGTACGACACGATCGCTCCGTTTCACGCCATCTCGGACAGGAGACGGCGTTGCGGGGGTTTGAGGGTGGTTACACCGTAGCCCCGCCATGTCAGCCCGAATACAGCGCCTTGGCGCTTTTGACGGAAGCTTTGCGCCACAGTGTCGAACTTGGGGTCGGTTTCGCGACTCCGCGAGCACGATCACGACCCTCGAACGCCGGGCTCGAACACTCCAGAACGTCCAAAAGTGAGTAGGGCCACTTTCTACGCATTGGTAACCTACGGTTCCGTAAGTAGCATGTTGGCCATGACTGCCGACCAGAGCACGGCCTGTGAGAACCTCCCCGAGCCGCTCGCCGCCCCGGCCGTGCCTGCGGTCGTGGACCAGGCCGCGGCCCTTCCGACGGATCCGGTCACCGGCATGGTCAAGCCGCGATGGCGGGGCTGGCTGCACGCCGGGATGTTCCCGGCCTCGGTCGCCGGCGGGATCGTGCTGATCTGCCTGGCCCAGTCGACGGCTGCCCGGGTCGCCTGCGCGGTCTACTCGGTCAGCGCCTGGCTGCTCTTCGGTGTCAGCGCCGTCTACCACCGCTTCACCTGGGGCCCGCGCGGCGAGGCCGTGCTGCGCAGGCTCGACCACGCGAACATCTTCCTGATCATCGCAGGCAGCTACACACCGTTCACGATCCTGCTGCTGCACGGCGGACGGCGCCGGATACTGCTCTGGCTGGTCTGGGGTGGCGCGCTCGCCGGGATCGCCTTCCGGGTCTTCTGGGTCGGCGCCCCGCGCTGGCTCTACACGCCCTGCTACCTCGCGCTCGGGTGGGCGGCGGTCTTCTTCCTGCCGGACTTCCTGCGGACCGGCGGCGCCGCCGTCCTCACCCTGATCATCGTCGGCGGTGTGCTCTACACCCTGGGCGGTGTGGTGTACGGGCTCAAGCGGCCCAACCCGTCACCGCGCTGGTTCGGGTTCCACGAGGTGTTCCACGCCTTCACCCTGGGCGCGTTCATCGTGCAGTACGTCGGCGTCTCGATGGTCGCGTACAGCCCGGCCGGCTGACGGCGCCGCAGGAGCGGGCCGTCGTTCCGGCTCCGGTCAGTGCCGCCCCAGCCGGGCGCGGGCGCGGGCGCAGCGCTCGCAGTGGGCCGCGTCCGGACCGTGGACGGCGGGCCCGGTCAGTACCCTGCCCCGGAAGCGGCGGGCCACCCAGCCCATGAACACCAGGGTCTCGGCGGCGGCCACCACCCAGACCATCCGCTCCCCGCCGACCAGATAGCCGCCGACCACCGCCAGCGCCGCCGCCACCCCGGCCACAGCCCCCCAGAGCTGCCCATCCCTCGCCATCGGCGCCCCTCCAGCCGCATGACCGCATGCCACACCGTCTCCACCCACGGTGACATGCGTCCCTCCCCTCCGGGGCGAACGGGGGATCAACGTTGCATCAATTCCGTGTGAGGACCGACCCGCAGGCGATCCGGCGAGTGCCCGCGACAGCGACCTCCGGTCAGCGGACCCGAGGAGCGACCCGGGGGTCCGCGGCCCCCGGGCCGCTCCGTTCGCTGGGACTGGGAGTGGCCCGGCGGACCGGATCAACCGAGCTCCAGGACCAGGCCGTCCTCGACCGGACGGTAACCCAGCTTCCGGTAGATCGAGTTGCTGGTCGGATTGGCCAGGTCGGTGTAGAGCACCACCTCCTCGGCGCCCGCCCTGCGGGCGTGGACGGAACCGGCCGCGACCACGGCGCTCGCGTAGCCCCGGCCGCGCAGCTCGGGCGGGGTGAAGACCGGCGCGATCCGGGACATCCCCGCGAGCACCGGGCTGACCCCGGCGAACGAGACCGGGCGGCCCCCGTCCTCCCAGATCCGCAGCTCACCGAGGGCGGTCCGCCGGTCGACCATCGCCCCGAGGTCGGCCGGATGCGATGCCCCGATCTCGGCCGCGAAGGCCGCGAGCCAGTCGGTCAGCAGTTCCCGGTCGTCCACCGTCGCCGGCCGGGCCCGGCCGCCCGGAGCGGGTGAGGGCTCGACCAACTCGCCCAGCCGGTGGAGCCGCTCGTTGGTCCGGACGCGCGCGGTCGCACGGCCGCCCCGGCACCACGCGGCGCCGAACGCCTCCACCGGCGCCTTCCCGCCGCCGACCCCGCCCGGCTCCACGCCCTGCGCCCGGAGCAGCTCGGCCAGCTCCGCTCCCGCCTGGGGCGGGGTCAGCCCCAACCTGAGCTGGCGCGGCGGCGTCTGCAGGAAGACCCCGGCGACCGGCGCACCCGGCCCCGGACGCCACCAGCCGAAGCGCGGGGGCTGCTCGTGCGAGTCGGAGTCGACCGCGGCGAGACGGTCCACCAGGGTGAGCAGCACGGTGTTCTCGGCGGGGTGCGCGGCGAGGAAGGTACCGGCCGCGGAACGGAATTCGTCCAGCGATGAGCTCAGGGTCCACGTCATGGTTCATGATGGCCGCCGCCCGGAGCGCGGTGCAGCTCGATTTCACCCGGGCGCACGGCGGCCGGGCGGCCCGCGCTACCCCTCCCGGACGCCCAGGCTCGCCGCCAGCACCTCCGGGTCCGCCGTCGGGGCGTCGCAGGTGAAGTGCCGGCAGACGTACGCGGCGGGACGCCCGTCCAGCAGCGGACGGTCGGCGAGCAGCGGGACGTCCGCGGTGCCGGGCTCGCCGAGGGCCACCACGGCGCCGGGCGCGGTGCCGAGGAGTGCGGTGCGGTGCAGTGCGGCGGCGGCCGGGTCGTCGGCCGGGCCGACCACGGCGACCTCGCGCGGGCCGTCAGCCAGTGCCTCGGCGACGGCCAGCCCCCAGCCGATGAAGCGCGGCGCCCGGCTGCTGAGCGCGCCGACGATGCCCAGCGCCCGCTCGGCGGCACCGCGGTGCCGGGCCGAACCGGTGTACGCGGCGTACGCGAGCAGGGCACCCGCGGCGGCGGTCCAGCCGGACGGGGTGGCGTTGTCGGTCGGGTCCTGCGGGCGGCGGATCAACTCCTCGGCGTCATCGGCCGTGTCGTACATGGCGCCTGACGCCGCGTCGACGAAGTGCGCCAGCACGGTGTCGAGCAGCCCGCCCGCCAGGTCGAGCCATTCGGCCTCGCCGGTGACCGCGTACAGGGCGAGGAAGCCCTCCGCGGTGTCCGCGTAGTCCTCCAGGACTCCGGCGTTCTCGCCGGCCCTGCCGTCCCGGGAGGTGCGCAACAGGCGTCCGTCGGCGGTGAGATGGACGGCCAGCAGCAGGTCGGCCGCGCGCTCGGCCGCCTCGATCAGGTCCGGGCGCTCCAGCAGTGCGCCGGTCTCGGCGAGGGCGGCGATGGCCAGCCCGTTCCAGGCGGCCACCACCTTGTCGTCCCGGGCGGGCGCGGGGCGCAGGGCGCGCGCCTCGAACAGCCGGGTGCGGATCCGCTCGTACTCCGCCGGGTCCTCGGGGTCGGCCGGAAGCTGCAGGACCGAGGTGCCGTGCTCGAACGTCCCGGTGGGCGTCACGGAGAACAGCCGGGCCGCGAGCGCGGCGTCCGCCGGCCCGAGTACGTCCACCAACTGCCCCGGCTCCCAGGCGTAGTACGCGCCCTCGGCCGGCCGCCCGGTCTCCTCGTCAAAGCTGTCGGCATCCAGTGCGGAGGCGAATCCGCCCTCGGCCGTGCGGAGTTCGCGCACCAGGAAGTCGGCGGTCTCCAGCGCGACCCGGCGGGCGAACGCTCCGCCGGTGGCCCGCCACAGGTGCAGCTGGACCCGCAGCAGCAGGGCGTTGTCGTAGAGCATCTTCTCGAAGTGCGGCACCACCCAGTCCGCGTCCACCGAGTAGCGGGCGAAGCCGCCGCCGAGCTGGTCGTAGATGCCGCCCCTGGCCATCGCCTCACAGGTCCGCTCGGCCATCTGCAGCGCCGCCTCGGAGCCGGTCCTGGCGTGGTGGCGCAGCAGGAACTCCAGCACCATCGACGGCGGGAACTTGGGCGCGCCGCCGAAGCCGCCGCGCTGCTGGTCGAAGCTCCGGCTGAGCGCGACCAGCGCCTGGTGCAGGTCCGCCGCACCGGGCGGGCCGGCCACCCCGGCCCCGGCGCCGTACACCGAGGCCCGCTCGGACAGCTCGGCCCGGATCCGCGCGGCCACCTCGCCGACCTCGTCCCGCCGGTCCCGCCAAGCCGCGCTCACGCCCTCCAGCACCTGCCGGAAGCCCGGCATCCCGTGCCGGGGCTCGGGCGGGAAGTACGTCCCGAAGTAGAACGGGTCCTTCTCGGGCGTCAGGAAGACCGTCATCGGCCACCCGCCCTGCCCGGTGGCCGCCTGCACCGCCTCCATGTAGACGGCGTCCACGTCCGGCCGCTCCTCGCGGTCCACCTTCACCGCGACGAAGTGCTCGTTGGCGTAGGCGGCCACCGCCTCGTCCTCGAAGCTCTCGTGCGCCATGACGTGGCACCAGTGGCAGGCGGCGTACCCGACGCTCAGCAGCACCGGCACCCCGCGCCGCTCGGCCTCCGCGAACGCCTCGGGGGACCACGGCCACCAGTCGACGGGGTTGTCGGCGTGTTGCAACAGGTACGGGGAGGTGGCATCGGCCAGGCGGTTCACCATGTGGGCAGTATCGCAGCACCGGCCGCGGGAACCCCGAAACCGGAACGGACTGGCGGGGTCGGTGCCGGCCGGTCGATCCGTGCGGTCCCGCCGTACGCGCCGCGACTGCGGAGTCGAGCGGCACAGCAATCCCCGTCACCCCCTTCTTGTGCAAGTGACACTGAGAAGTACCGTGAACAGCTGACCGCACGACAGATCGCCCACCAGCGCTGGCAGTCGCTTCTGGACGCCACGCGCCCCAGCGAGCTGGAAATGGAGACCTGGCTCACCTGCGACAAGACTTCCTTCCTCGATGAAGCGCTCCGGCACCACCGGCTCACCTGGCGCGACCTGATCACTCACACCGTCCTGGTGGCCCCAGCCCCTTCCTACAAGCGAGGCCGGGTCAGAGGCGGCCCCTGGCGGTACTCGCACTATGTCTTCCGCCTGTTCCTGTTCACCCAGGACGGGATCCGCGAGATCAGCTCCGAGTTCAAGTTCTCCGACGCAACGCGCAGGAACGAGCAGCGGAGCAACTACCGGTTCGACGCGCTGTCCTCCGTGCAGGTGACGGAGAACGTCGACGTCGGCTACGACCTGGAACTCGTCCTCACCAACGGACCAGCCAGGAAGATCCGCGTCAAGGACGCCGATGCCCATCAACTGGCGCCGGACGAGAACTCTCAGGAAATCTCCGAGATCAACCTCAACGCTGCCGGCTCCACCCACACCTTCCGCCTCCTGGAGGGGATAGCGGCGGACGGGAAGGGCTGGATCGAACGGCACAGCCCCGACAACCTGACGCCCTTCCAGATCGCCGGCTGATCCTGAACTCGAGCATAGGAATGCCTGTGGCCTCCACGGACGATGTCACCGAGAGCAAAATCCTGCTGGCCGAGTACGACTGCCTCAAGGAGGAACAGAAGACCCGCATAGGGTTCCGCGACAACCTGCTCTACTTCACGCTCGCCGCGGCCACTGCGGTCGTGGCAGTCAGCGTCCAGAGCGGCCAGTCCCGACTGCTGCTCTCCGTCCCCGCGATCTGCCTGATCCTGGGCTGGACCTACCTGGTCAACGACGAGAAGATCTCGGCGATCGGCTGCTACGTCCGCGACCAACTGGGACCGCGCCTGGAGGAACTCGCCTCCGCCCACGGCACGGTGTTCGGCTGGGAGGTCTACCACCGCAACGTTGCGGGCCGCACCATGCGCAAGCGGCTTCAGACCGCGGTGGACCTGTTCACGTACCTGGTCCTGCCAATGGTCTGCACGACCGCGTTCTGGTGCTCTCCCACCGTTCAGCCCCTGCTCGTGCTCACTTCTCTCGTACAGACGCTCGCCCTGGCCGTACTGGGCTGGCAGTTCCTGCTCCGTGCGGAGCGGTAGCACCAGCCCCGCCGGACCCGCTCCACACACGCGTACGACGCCTCCGGTGCGCGGAGGCGCCGGCCGGGCTCCGCTATACGGTCAGCAGGCGTCCGGCTCGGGCCGGGGCAGTTCGTCCAGGTCGAGGGTGTAGGTGCGTCCGTCGGCCAGCTCGATGGGCAGCTTGCCCGAGCCGTACTTGTGCGTGTGCGCCGCGATGTAGCCGGAGCCGGTGGGCCGGGTGTGGACGACGACCTCGGCGGCGTACGGGTCCACCACCAGGTAGACCGGGATGCCGTAGCGGGCGTACTTCGCCGTGCAGTCGTCGTAGTCCTTGCGCGCGGAGGAGACCGACACCACCTCGGCGATCAGCAGCGCGTCCTCGAAGCCGTAGCGCTTGCCCCGCCGCTGCGCGTCCTCCCGCATGATCGCGAAATCGGGAGCTGAGTTCTCGTCCGCCGGGAAGTCGATGTACACGTCGGAGATGACCTTCGCATGTCGACCGAGGGCCAAGGAGTCGATCTGCATCGACCTGATGGTGCTGGAGTGCTCCTCGCTCTGCGGAGTCATGATCACCTTCCCGTCGGCACCGAAGAAGACCACGTACCCCGTGGGGAACTCGGTGTGCATGACCGCGTCGACGCTCATCAACAGCTCCTTCCCGTCGCCCCTCAGCATATGGGCCCTGGCCCGCGCAGGGCGGCCCTTGCTCGGCAGCGCCGGCCGGCGGAGACGAGGCCGCCTCCCACCAGGTACCGACGGAGTGTGGCGTACTGCTCAGGCACCCACTCGGGCGAGGCGGCCAACTTGTCTTCAACCCGGCGTCTGTGTCCTGTCCCAGCCGCTCGCCATGCGCATGCATAGCGCTACTCCCCGGAACAATCCCAGTTCAGATCTACCGGGTTGTGCACATCTAGTAGCACCAGTGGCAGGCGGCGTACCCGACCGACAGCAGCACGGACACACTCCGGCGCCGCGCCTCCTCGAACGCCTCGGACCCCCAGGACCACCAGTCCACCGGGTTGTCGGCGTGCTGCTGCAGATACGGCGAGGTCGCGTCCGCGAGTCGGTTCGGCATGCCCCCGTCCTCGCGCATCCAGGCGCCTCGCGGTCGGCAGGCGCAAGCGCCGAACGGCGGCCCCGGCCGCCGTTCAGGTCCCCCGGCGGCCGAACGTCACCCCTCGACGGCCGCGGGGCCCCCCTTCGCTGCCGGACGTCACTCCTTCGCGGCCTCGGGCTCCTCCGCGAAGTCCACGCGCTTCATCTGCTTGTTCATCGACTTCACCAGGAACCAGGTGGCGACGCCCAGGGCGGCGAAGACGACGAAGCCGAGAAGGCCGGGGGTCACCTTGGCGTCGTCGAGGGCGAGGCCGGTGGCGAGGTCGGTGAAGCTCATCGGGGTGCTCATTCCTCCATGGTGACCCGGCCCGACATCGGCCGGGTCACCGGGGTGGGGCGTATCGCCCGTCTGGCGGACAGCCGCAGGTCAGGCGACCGGGCTCGGGGTGCGCAGACCGGCGAAGAGGTCGTCCTCGGGCAGGTCGGTGTCGATCAGGGTACGGGCCAGCTCGTAGTCCTCGGTCGGCCAGACGTCCCGCTGGACGTCCAGCGGGACCCGGAACCACGGGCCGTCCGGGTCGATCTGGGTGGCGTGGGCGATCAGCGCCTTGTCCCGGACCTCGAACCAGTCGTCGCAGCGGACCCGGGTGGTGATCTCGCGCTCCTTGCGGCCGCTCTTCTCCCAGCCGGCGATCCACTCGCCGTACGGCGAGTCGAGGCCGTGCTCGGTGAGGTAGGCGTGCAGCGCGCGGATCCGGCCCATCGGGAAGCCGTGGTTGTAGTAGAGCTTGGACGGCTGCCAGGGCTCGCCCGCCTCGGGGTAGGCGTCCGGGTCGCCCGCGGCATCGAAGGCCAGCATGGAGATCTTGTGGGTCATGATGTGGTCCGGGTGCGGGTAGCCGCCGTTCTCGTCGTACGTCGTGATGACGTGCGGACGGAACTCACGGATCAGCTTCACCAGCGGCGCCGCCGCCTCGGCCACGTCCTGGAGCGCGAAGCAGCCCTCCGGCAGCGGCGGCAGCGGATCGCCCTCGGGCAGGCCGGAGTCCACGAAGCCCAGCCAGGCCTGCTTGACGCCGAGGATCTCGCGTGCGGTGTCCATCTCCTTGCGGCGGACCTCGTGGATGTTCTTCTCGATGAACGGGTCGCCCTGGAGCTTCGGGTTGAGAATGGACCCCCGCTCCCCGCCCGTGCAGGTGGCGACCAGGACGTCCACGCCCTGGGAGACGTACATGGCCATGGTGGCGGCACCCTTGCTGGACTCGTCGTCCGGGTGCGCGTGCACCGCCATCAGTCGCAACTGCTCAGTCAACGCCTGGTTCCTTCCGGGTATCTCCGGTTCGTCGGGCCGGCTCCCCCGCCGCGTCCGGCGCGGCCATGCCCCTCCTATAGTGACTGACTGAAGGGCTCGTCCATTCCCTCCACCGGCCGATCGCCCCTCGTCGAAAGGACCGAGCCCGCCATGACCTCCAGCCCTACGTCCGTCCGGCCGCTGCCCGAGGGCCGTTACAGCCGCCGCAGCGACGAGGAGGCGGACCGGAAGCTGCGGATCGCCGCGATCGTCTGCGGGACGCTCTTCCTGGCCCTGGTGGCCTGGCTCGGCGGCTCGTACCTGCTGCGCGAGACGGCGATGAACGGCACGGTCCCGACCTTCCAGGTGGTCTCCGCGCACGAGGTGCAGCTCCAGCTGTCGGTGCGCAAGAGCGACGGCACCGGCGGGGTCTGCACCGTCCGTTCCCAGGACAAGAGCGGCTCCGTGGTCGGCCAGTACGACTTCCCGGTACCGGCCGCCGGCAGCAGCTACAGCAAGGTGGTCACCCTGAAGACCACCGACTGGGGCACCACCGCCGAGCTGCTGGGTTGCACCCCGGGCAAGTGACCCGGGACGGGTGAGCCGTCCGGACCGGCCGCAGGCCCGCCCCAGGCGCACCGGCGCCCGGTCGGCGCATACTCCCCGGTGCGGCCGGGAATCTCTCGGAAAGCGGCTCCGGCCGGCCGCACGCGTTGGCGCGTCAAAGCTCCGTACCGTCCTCTCCCGCTCCGGATCGGAAGTTGTTAGGCTCGTGGTTTCGCCCCTTCCGCGCCGGTCGGCCCGGGAGTGGGCGTTGCTTTGTAGTACGACCAACCTTTGCAATGCACGGCACCACCCCTGCTGACGACCAACCTCAGCACAGCCCAGCACCGACGAGGAGCACCCGTGACCCAGACCAGCGAGAACGTGACCTGGCTCACTCAGTCCGGCTATGACCAGCTCAAGGCCGAGCTGGAGCACCTGACCGGCCCCTGGCGCATCGAGATCGCCCAGAAGATCGAGGCCGCGCGTGAGGAGGGTGACCTCAAGGAGAACGCCGGCTACCACGCGGCCAAGGACGAGCAGGGCAAGTACGAGGCCCGGATCCGCCAGCTGACCCAGCTGCTGGAGCGCGCCAAGGTCGGCGAGGCTCCGGCCGACTCCGGCGTGGTGGCTCCCGGCATGGTCGTCACCGTCGCGTTCGACGGCGACCTGGACGACACCATGAAGTTCCTGCTCGGCTCCCGCGAGGCGGGCGGCGACGACCTGGACATCTACTCGCCCCAGTCCCCGCTCGGCCGCGCCATCGACGGCAAGAAGATCGGCGACGAGGCCTCCTACGAGCTGCCGAACGGCAAGCAGGCCAGCGTGAAGATCGTCGAGGTCAAGCCCTACGAGGGCTGATCCCGCCACGTGCGCACGAGAGAGCGGCCGCGCCCCGGCGAGGGGCACGGCCGCTCCGTCGTGTGCGCCCGGTGCTCAGCCCGCGGCCTTGCGGTACTTGCGGACCGCCAGCCAGGAGAACACCACCGTGATCACCACCGACCAGCCGGCCGAGACCAGCGCGGCGTGCTGCATCGGCCAGGACGGGTCCACCGGGCCGACCTGGTTGCCGAACAGGTGGCGGGCGGCCTGCACCGTCGCGCTGAACGGGTTCCAGTACGCCGCCGCCTGCAGCCAGCCCGGCATGCTGGTGATCGGCACGAAGGCGTTGGAGATGAACGTCAGCGGGAAGAGCCAGATCAGGCCCGCCGAGGTGGCCGCCTCCGGGCTGCGGACCAGCAGCCCGATCAGCGCACCGATCCAGGAGAAGGCGTAGCCGAGCAGGAGCAGCAGCGCGAACCCGCCGAGCGCCGGCAGGAAGCCGTCGTGGATCCGCCAGCCGACCAGCAGCGCCACCACCGCCAGCACCAGCAGGGTGAACGCGGTCTGCACCAGGTCCGCCAGGGTCCGCCCGACCAGCACCGCTGAGCGGGCCATCGGCAGCGAGCGGAAGCGGTCGACCAGGCCCTTGGTCATGTCCTCCGCGATACCTGCGGAGGCGCCGGCCGTTGCGAAGGTCACGGTCTGGGCGAAGATGCCGGCCATCAGGAACTGGGTGTACGCGGAGGAACTGGCGTGTGTCCCGGGTATCTGGATCGCGCCGCCCATGACGTACGAGAACAGCAGCACGAACATCACCGGCTGCATCAGCCCGAAGACCACGATCTCGGGGATCCGGGTCATCCGGCGCAGGTTGCGCTTCGCGACCACCCAGGAGTCGTGCAGGGTGGCGGCGATGCCGCTCCGGTGGACGGGGGCGGGGCGGCCGACGGCGGGTTCGGTGGCCGTGGTGGTGGTCATCTCAGGCGTCCTTTCCACTGCCTCGGCGGCCCTTGGCCGACTGCTGCCCGTCGCTCTCTCCGCCCTCCCGGCCCTCGGCGGCGTGGCCGGTGAGGGAGAGGAAGACGTCGTCCAGGGTGGGGCGGCGCAGACCGATGTCGTCGATCTCGATCGAGCGGGCGTCCAGCTCGCGGATCACGTCGGCGAGCACCTTGGCACCGCCGCTGACCGGGACGGTGATCCTGCGGGTGTTGTTCTCCACCGCCGCGTCGCCCTTGGCGTACTGGGTGAGGGCGGCCAGGGCCTCGGAGAGGTCTTCGCGCCGGTGCACCACGACCTCCACCCGCTCGCCGCCGATCTGCGCCTTGAGCTGGTCGGCGGTGCCCCGGGCGATCACCCGGCCGTGGTCGACCACCGCGATGTCGTGGGCGAGGCGGTCGGCCTCCTCCAGGTACTGGGTGGTGAGCAGCAGGGTGGTGCCCTGCTCGACCAGGGACTCGATGACCTCCCACAACGCCAGCCGGTTGCGCGGGTCGAGACCGGTGGTCGGCTCGTCCAGGAACATCACCGGCGGCCGGACCACCAGCGCGGCGGCCAGGTCGAGGCGGCGGCGCATACCGCCGGAGTAGGTCTTGGCCGGGCGGTCCATGGCCTCGGTGAGGTTGAACCACTCCAGCAGCTCCAGCGCGCGGGCCTTCGCGTCGCGGGAGCTCATCTGGTAGAGCTCGCCGACCATCCGGAGGTTCTCGCGGCCCGTCAGGTACTCGTCCACGGCGGCGTACTGGCCGGAGAGACCGATCAGGCTGCGCACCTTGTTGGGGTGCTTGAGCACGTCCATCCCGGCGACCGTGACCCGGCCCGAGTCGGGCTGGAGCAGCGTGGTGAGGACTCGGACGGTGGTGGTCTTCCCCGCCCCGTTGGGGCCGAGCAGGCCCAGCACCGTACCTTCGGGGACGTCCAGGCTGACGCCGTCCAGGGCGCGGACGTCCCCGAAGGTCTTGACCAGGTTCTCGGCTTGGATGGCTGGCGCCATGGGCCTGTCTCAACTCCCGTGAGCGATTCGAGGTTCGAGCGTTCTGTCCGCCCCGCCCCGCCGCACAGGGCGCACTGCACCCAGTCGGCAGAGGAAGACGCGATACATCGCGAGAATGGCAGATTGCGATATATCGCGTCAAGGCTCGGTTCCGTGGCATGTTTCAAAGTCCGGTACGGCCCGGCTCCCCAGCCTGCCAGGCAACACTGACAACGCCCACCGGTTTTCCGGCCCGCCGCCCCTACTGGGCTACCGGGCTACTGGGCTACCACGTACCCCGCGGCACGCAGCTCGCTCATCACCTGCGTGCAGTGGTCCGGGCCCTTGGTCTCCAGGTGCAGGTCCACCTCGACCTCGGTCAGGCCGAGCCGGGGG
Source organism: Kitasatospora cystarginea (assembly GCF_039533515.1). Classification (NCBI taxonomy): domain Bacteria; kingdom Bacillati; phylum Actinomycetota; class Actinomycetes; order Kitasatosporales; family Streptomycetaceae; genus Kitasatospora; species Kitasatospora cystarginea. The sequence goes on from NZ_BAAATR010000024.1 coordinate 92,948, forward strand.
TCGGTCCGCACGTGCGCCACGTCCAGCACGTTGGCGTCCACCTGGGTCAGCACCGCGAGCAGGTCGGCCAGCGAGCCCGGCTTGTCGGCGAGGCGGACCCGCAGCGAGAGGTAGCGGCCGGCCGCCGCCAGGCCGTGCCGCAGCACCCGCTGCATCAGCTGCGGGTCGATGTTGCCGCCGGACAGCACGGCCACCACCGGGCCCCGGAAGCCGTCCGGCTGCTCCAGCATCGCCGCGATCGGGCTGGCTCCGGCCGGTTCGACCACCAGCTTGAGCCGCTCCAGGCTGAGCAGCAGCGCACGGGAGAGCGCGTCCTCGGAGACCGTACGGACGCCGTCAGCCAGGGTGTTGACCACCTCGAACGGGATGTCTCCGGGCCGGCCGACCATGATCCCGTCAGCCATGGTGCTGAAATGGTCCAGCGAGACCGGGCGCCCGGCCGCCAGTGAGGGCGGGTACGCGGCGGCCGCGGCCGCCTGGACTCCGATCACCTGGACGTCCGGCCGCAGCGGCTTCACCGCGGCCGCGATCCCGGCGATCAGGCCGCCTCCACCCACCCCGGCCAGGATGGTGCGCACCTCCGGGCACTGCTCCAGGATCTCCAGGCCCACCGTGGCCTGGCCGGTGACGATGTCCCAGTGGTCGAAGGGGTGGATGAAGACCGCGCCGGTCGCCTCCGAGTAACGCTGTGCGGCCTGCAGCGCCTCGTCCACGGTGGCGCCGTGCAGCCGCACCTCGGCGCCGTACTCCCGGGTGGCGGCGACCTTCGGCAGCGGGGCCGCCAGCGGCATGAACACGGTGGAGTGCACCCCCAGCAGGGACGCCGCCAGGGCCACGCCCTGCGCGTGGTTGCCCGCGCTGGCCGCGACCACGCCCGCCGCGCGCTGCACCGGGGACAGCCCCGCGATCCGCACGTAGGCGCCGCGCAGCTTGAACGAACCGGTGCGCTGCAGGTTCTCGCACTTCAAGTGCACTGGGGAGCCGATCAGCCCGGAGAGGTGCCGGCTGCTCTCCATCGGGGTGACCCGGGCCACCCCGGCGAGCATCTTGTGCGCGCCCCGGACGTCGTCCGTGGTGATCGGCCAACTCTGCATGCCGCCAGCCTAGAACCGCGCGGCGCGACCGGCCGGGCGCTGCACGCGGCGGGGCCACCCGGTCGGGCCGCACCGTTCGGGGCGCGGGGAACGGCGCGACCGACTCTCGGCGGAGGTACGCGGTCGCGCCCGGTTCCCCGCGGCCCGGAAGGTCACTCCCGCCCCGGGGGCCCGGGGCGGGAGTGACGATCAGCCCAGGGCCTGCTGGAGGTCGGCCAGGAGGTCGTCGATCGACTCGATGCCGACGGAGACGCGGACCAGGTCGGCCGGCACCTCCAGCTTGGAGCCCGCCACCGAGGCGTGGGTCATCCGGCCGGGGTGCTCGATCAGCGACTCCACACCGCCCAGCGACTCGCCGAGGGTGAACAGCTGCGCCCGGTTGCAGACCTCGACCGCAGCCTCCTCGCCGCCGGCGACCCGGAACGACACCATGCCGCCGAATGCCTTCATCTGCTTGGCGGCGATGTCGTGGCCCGGGTGCTCGGCCAGGCCGGGGTAGAGGACCTGGGAGACCTTCGGGTGGCGGGTCAGCAGCTCGACGACCTTCTCGGCGTTGGAGCTGTGCCGGTCCATCCGGACGCCCAGGGTCTTGATGCCGCGCAGCACCAGCCAGGCGTCGAACGGACCGGAGACCGCGCCCATCGCGTTCTGGTGGTAGGCCAGCTGCTCGCCGAGCTCCGCGTCGGCCGCGACCAGCGCACCGCCGACCACGTCCGAGTGCCCGCCCATGTACTTGGTGGTGGAGTGCACCACCACGTCCGCGCCGAGTGCGATCGGCTGCTGCAGGTACGGGCTGGCGAAGGTGTTGTCGACCACCAGCAGCGCGCCCGCGCCGTGTGCGATCTCGGCCAGCGCGGTCAGGTCGGCGATGCCGAGCAGCGGGTTGGACGGCGTCTCCACCCAGACGGCCTTGGTGTTCGGCCGCAGCTGCGCGCGCACGTCCGCCAGGTCCCGCATGTCGGCGACGTCGAACTCCACGCCCCAGCGAGCCAGCACCTTGGCGAACAGGCGGAAGGTGCCGCCGTACGCGTCGTTCGGGATGACGATGTGGTCGCCCGGCTGGAGCACGGCGCGCAGCAGGGTGTCCTCGGCCGCGAGGCCGGAGGCGAAGGCGAGGCCGCGGGCGCCGCCCTCGAGTGCCGCGAGGCACTCCTCCAGCGCGGTGCGGGTGGGGTTGGCGGAGCGGCTGTACTCGTAGCCGCCGCGGAGGCCGCCGACGCCGTCCTGCTTGTAGGTGGACACCTGGTAGATCGGCGTGACGACGGCCCCGGTCTGGGGGTCTGCTTCCTGACCCGCGTGGATGGCGAGGGTCTCGAAGCCCTGGGGAAGCTGGTGCTCGGTCATACCAGTGAGCCTAGTGCTCACTGGGCGCGGCACCGGGCAAACGGTCGGGACGGCAGCGGGCATCCCGCCGGTTTTCGGCCGCACCGCGTCCTGGCGCGGCGATCTCCACACTCTGTGCACATGTGCGGTACGCGCCGGCTGACGCCCGCCCGGGGCGGGCAGGACAGCGGCCCCGCCTGGTCGCGGGAAGCGGGCGGGGCCGGCGGCCGGGAAGCGGACCCGGCCTAGCTCTCGAACATGTCCTTGAAGTCCTGGTACGTCAGGTCACCGCTGCGGGCCATCAGGCGGATCGTCTCCTCGGAGACGCCGCCCGCCTTGGCGAGCTCCTTGACCTGGTCGTCGGTCAGCTTCGAGGTCGAGCCCTTGGAGCCGTCGCCCTCCCCCTCCCCCTCCCCCTCCCCCGACCCCGCACCCGCACCCGCGTCGCCGGGTGCGACCGGAGCGGCCGAGGTGCCGGGGGCCGGCTCCTCGCCCGTGGCGGGACCCGGCTGGTCGTCGTCGGCTCCGCTCACCGCGGCCATCAGCACCGCGGTCATCGCGCCCCGGATGTCGGCCGCGGTGAACTCGGTCGCGCCGGACGGCGCCTGCGCGGCGGTGGCGTCCTGGCCGAAGGCGACCTTCACCGGCAGGTGGACGTCCCGGCCGGCCTTCTCCGACAGCTGGGCGACGTCGAAGGTGGCCGAGGACAGCGCACCGTCCTTGACGTAGAGGTCCAGATCCAGCCTGCGGTCCGGGAGCAGGGACGGCTTGCCGACCGGCAGCCCGGCCAGGCCAGGCGTCTTCGCGGACAGCGGACCGACGGCCTTCAGCAGGTCCTCGGCCAGGCCGCGCGCGGGCGCCGAGGCCACGATGTGGTCGGCGCCGTCCTTGCCGCCCTTGTCCTCGAAGCTGAGCCGCTTGGACAGGATGTCCCGGACGGACTTGCCGAAGTCCCTGGCCGTGCTCGCGTCCAGGGTCGGCGCCGTGGTGGGCGCGGCCTTGCCCGAGCTCTTGCCGAGCTGCTCCATCGCCTTGGCGTCGAAGGAGATCCAGTGGCCGGCCAGGGCCTCCCTGGCGGCCTTGTCATCGGCCGGGAGCCGGTCGGCCAGCTTCCGGATCGCTGCCGGGTCCTGGCCGACCAGCGCGAGGAAGCCCTCGATGTCGAACTTCTCGTACGCCCGGTCGCCGACCTTCCGGACGTCCGCGTAGACCTTGCCGTCCTTGCCGGCCAGCGCGTACGAGAAGTTGACCGCCGGGTCGGAGTACAACGCGTTGTAGTCGCCCGAACCCTTGGCCTTCTTGAACGTGTCGAGCTCCTTCAGCGGCTTGTCGGCGCTCATCGAGTAGGAGAGGCTGAGGCCGGTGACCGCCTCCGCGCTCTTCTGATCCATCGGCTTCCCGGGATCCACGGCCCTGCTGAAGGCGAGGAGCTGTGCCGCGGTGGCATCGACGGAGACCTCGACCTTCAACGACTTGCCATCGCCCAGCTTTCCGAAGGCGGTTGACACCTTGTCGGCGGCGCCGAGCTCCTTGACCGTGCCGCAGGCGGCCAGTCCGGTGGCGAGCACGACAGTGCAGGCGGTGGAGGCGACGGCGGTACGGCCGACACCTCGACGAGCGGTGTTGATCTGAGTCTCCCCTGTAGAACGAGGCGCTCCGGGGCCGCAGTTGGGCGCGGCAGCGGGCACACGAAACCTTCCACAGGGAAGCACAGATTCCACGCTTAGTCATGCGATTATCGGCTCATTAGCACCACTTGACCGGATATCCGGACCCACCGGGTCCGAGTGCCCGACCCGCGCCGCCACGTGCGGGATCCGCCGGAGGCTCCACCGGCCCACCCCGCCGAGCCGCCCCGGTCCGGCCACCCGGCGGGGCGCACCGGACCAGGGCGAACCGCCTACCGGGACGGCCCGGGCCGTGAAGCCGGCGGACCGCGGTCGGCGTGCTCGGACGAATCCCCCGGCGTCAGGCCGAGTTGCTGCGCAGAGCTCCGATCAGCCACTCGAAGACCGGGCCGAAGGTGGGGACGGACGGCCAGCCGTTGATCAACGCGATCAGCTGCCAGTACCGCTCCATCCGGGGGTCGTTCCCGGTCTCGAACCGCTCCAGCAGCCACCCCCGGAACTCCGCGCCGTCACTGCGGCCGAAGACCTCGGCGAAGGCGGCGGCCAGTTCGTCCAGTACCGGCCGGGCCGCCGCGCTGTCCGGCTCGGTACCCTCTGCCAGCGCGGTGCCGGCCCGCTCCTGGACCAGTGCGACCAGTCGCGAATCGGCCTCGCTTCCGGTCCTGGCCCCCTCGGCCCGCTCCTTCGCCTGGTACGCGGCGGCCCTGCGGACGCTCGCCCGGAACGACTCGTCCTGCACCAGTTCCGCCAACTCGACCCAGGCGTCCACCTGTTCCGGCTTCGGGTCCTCGGGCAGCTCGGGCATGGCACCGCGCATCTTCGCCACGAACTCCGGTCCGACGTCCAGCCCTTCGAAGGCCTCGTCGATGAAGTCGCTGATCAGGCGGCGGCGTTCCTGATCGGTGAGCTTGGCCAGCTTGTGCATGAGTTCCAACTCCTCCGGATCGGACCCGCGTCTGGCCACCGCCCTGAGCACCGCGCGGCGCAGCCGGAGCGTCCGGATCTGGACGTCCAGCGCCTCGGCGTGGGCCGCCGCCACCTCGGCCACGGTGGTCTCCCGCGCCAGCACCCGGTGGATGGTGGCGAGGTCGACGCCGAGGTCGCGCAGCGTACGGACGAGGTCGAGGCGGGCCAGTGCAGCACGGTCGTAGAGCCGGTAGCCGGCGGGTGTGCGGTCGGTCGGCGGCACCACTCCCGCATCGGACCAGAACCGGATGGTCTTCACCGGTATCCCGGTGAGCCGGGACAGGTCGCCGATGGTGCGGAGGGCGTCGTCGTCCATGTCCGCCACTCTGGGGCCTCCCGTCGCTGGAGACTCAAGCGTAAGGACCGGGGCAAGCCCCGACGGGTGCTCGAAGGCGGGCCGAGGGGCGACCGGGGACGCGGTCGGGGGCTTCGCGCCGGACCTCGGCAGCCCCGGGTGCGGCGATCAGAGGGCGCTGCCGGCCCTCCAGTCGGCCCAGGAGAGGTTCCAGCCGTTCAGGCCGTTGGACGGATCGACCGTGCGGTCACCGGAGTTGACGACCTCGACCACGTCTCCGACCATCGAGCTCCGGAAGAACTTCGCCCCGCTCGCCCCCGGGTCCCCCGCCCCCTTGACGTCCCGCAGGGCTATGCAGCCGTGGCTGGTGTTGGCGCGGCCGAACGCCGAGGCGGGCGACCAGTAGTTGCCGTGGATGAAGGTGCCCGAGGTGGTCAGGCGTTGGGCGTGCGGCACATCCGGAATGTCGTACTCGTCGCCGAGGCCGACCGTGGAGGAGTCCATCCTGGTCTGCTGGTACTGCTCGGATATCACCAGCTTGCCCGCCCAGGTACGGTGCTGGGGCGAGCCGCCGATGATCGGGTAGGTGGCGGTGACCACCCCGTCCGTGGTGACGGTGAGGGTGCCGGCGCCGAGGTCGGCGACACTGGTCTGGCTGCGCCCGACGGTGAAGCGCACGTCCCTCGACTGGGTGCCGTAGACACCCGTCGCCCCCTCGACGTCCTTGAGCCGCAGCTTGACGGTCACCTCGGTGCCCTTGGCCCAGTACTGCGCGGGGCGGAAGTCCAGCCGGGTGCTGGAGAACCAGTGCCCGACGATCTCCACGCCCGAGTCGGCGGTCACGGTGATCGCCTGCTCGACGACCCGGCGGTTGGTGACCGGCTCGCTGAACCGGATGGTGACCGGCATCCCGACACCGACGACCGAGCCGTCCTCGGGCGAGAAGTAGCCGGTGAAGGTGCGGGCGGGGGTGGCGGTGGTGAATCGGGTGTCGACGTCGGCCCGCAGTTCGTCGCCGTCGGCGGCGACGGCCGCGAGCCGGTACTCGGTACCGCTGCCGAGCCGCCCGGTGGAGGTCCAGCCGGAGCCGTCGGGAGCCAGTCGGCCGGCCACCTCGTCACCGTCCGCGTCGACCAGCCTGACCGAGGCGAGGGTGCCGTCGGCCACCCCGACGGTGACCGGCCTGCTGAAGGAGGCGTCCGTGGTGCCGTCGGCCGGCGAGACGGTGATCTTCGCGGTCGAGGCCTTCGGGGCGGGCGCCGCGCTCGCGCCGGCGCTCGCAGCGTCACCGGCCCCCGTGCCTGCACCCGCACCACTGCCTGCGGCACTCCCCGCCCGCGTCTTGCCGTCGCATCCGGCCACCAGCACCAGCGGGGCACTGAGCAGCCCCGCGAGTACACCACGACGGCTCCAGCCGCCGACGGTGGGGGACTGCCGCTTCTCCGGTGCCGTCACTTCGCGCCTCCTGCTCGTCGAGATGTTACGGACAAAACAACGCGATATCGGGCGAAGCGGTTCCGCACTTAAGGGTTGAGATCGTATGAGACTACTCAAGATCAACTCAAGATCCATCAATAACCACAAATGACAACAAAAGCCCTAATCGCCACCAAAGTTAGATAATGGAAAAACCGCCCGATCCGGACATTTCGGATCGGGCGGCTCGTGGCGCTCGGGATGGCTGGTCAGTCCTCCTGGCCGACCTGGTACTCGTCCCAGGACTCCTCGTCCGGGTCGAAGTCGGTCCGCGCGGACTCCCAGGTGGCGGAGGTCAGCTCCACGCCGGGGACGTCGCCGAGCAGCGCGACCGGGTCGACGAAGTGCGCGAGCGAGCCGGACGGGTCCAGCTCGATGGCCTCGACGGACTGGGCGCGCTCCTCGTCGTCGAGGTACTCGTCGCCCTCGACCTGGGTCAGGGCGGCGGTCTTCAGAGCCTGCTCGTCGGTGATCTCGGCGATGAGCTCGATGGTGAGGCGAACGTAACGGGGGGCGTCCTGCTCCGGCAGGTCAGTGCTGGTCATGTGTGCGAGCGTAGGCGAGCCGGACCGTCCGGTGGAAACGCCGAGCCGGTGCCGCCCCGCGGAACCCGGGGAAGCGGTACGGGCCGGCCCACGGAACGTGGACCGGCCCGACCGGCCCTCCGGCCCGGCTCCCCCACCCGGGAGCCGCCGGAGACGCGCCTGACGGCGCGGTGTGCACCGCGAGGGCCGCCGCACCCTGTCGGCCTGGACCGACCGGAAGGCCGGGATCTTCGGCACAGGGGCGGGACGACGGCAGCCCCCACGAGGGCCCCTCCGCCGCCGGAGACCGGGACGGAGGACAGGACGCGGCGGGCGGTTCAGGGCCGACCGGCGCGTCCGGGCGACCGCAGCACCAGGGAGCCGCTCCCGGTCGCTGCCGTCACCTTGCTCGGCGTCTTGCCGTTGACCCCTACGATGCCCGACGTTTGTTAACCCCTTGCTGCGTGCACATGTCGTCGGTGTACCACTTCGCGCCCGGACGGATCCCCATCCCGCCGCCCGGGAAGCACCGTTGACGACTGATCAGTGACTGCCGCGCCCGGCCAGGAAGGCCAGCAGGTCCTGGCGGGTGACGATGCCCTGCGGCTTGCCCTCGACCAGCACGACGGCCGCGTCGGCCTTCTCCAGCACGGTCATCAGGCTGGTCACGGTCTCGCCCGAGCCGACCACCGGCAGCGGCTTGGACATCACCTTGTCCAGGGTGTCGGTGAGCTGGATCTCCTGCGCGTGCAGCCCGTTGAGCAGCTCGCGCTCCACCACCGAGCCGATCACCTCGCCCGCCATGATGTCGGGGTGGCCGGCACCCGGCGAGACCACCGGCATCTGCGAGACGCCGAAGTCGCCCAGCACCTTGATGGCCTCGCCGACCGTCTCGCCCGGGTGCATGTGGACGAACTGCGGGATGCCGTCCTGCTGGAGGGCGACCTTGCGGGCCAGCACCTCGCTGATGTGCGCCTCGTCGGTCTCGGACGGCAGGAAGCCGTAGTCGGCCATCCAGTCGTCGTTGAAGATCTTCGAGAGGTAGCCGCGGCCGCCGTCCGGCAGCAGCACCACGACCACGTCGTCCGGGCCGAGCTCGCGGGCCACCTCCAGCGCGGCCACCACGGCCATGCCGCAGGAGCCGCCGACCAGCAGGCCCTCCTCCTTGGCCAGGCGGCGGGTCATCTGGAAGGAGTCCTTGTCGGAGACCGCGACGATCCGGTCGGCGACGTTGCGGTCGTAGGCGGTCGGCCAGAAGTCCTCACCGACGCCCTCGACCAGGTACGGACGGCCGGTGCCGCCCGAGTAGACCGAGCCCTCGGGGTCGGCGCCGACCACCTGGACCTTGCCGCCGGAGGCCTCCTTCAGGTAGTTGCCGGTACCGGAGATGGTGCCGCCGGTGCCGACGCCCGCAACGAAGTGGGTGATCTTCCCCTCGGTCTGCTCCCACAGCTCCGGGCCGGTGGAGTGGTAGTGCGAGGCCGGGTTCTCCGGGTTGGAGTACTGGTCCGGCTTCCAGGCGTTGGGGGTCTCCCGGACCAGGCGGTCGGAGACGTTGTAGTAGGAGTCCGGGTGCTCGGGCGCGACGGCGGTCGGGCAGACCACCACCTCGGCACCGTAGGCCCGGAGCGTGTTGATCTTGTCGGTGGAGACCTTGTCAGGGCAGACGAAGATGCACTTGTAGCCCTTCTGCTGAGCCACGATGGCCAGACCGACACCGGTGTTGCCCGAGGTCGGCTCGACGATCGTGCCACCGGGCTTGAGCGCGCCGGACGCCTCGGCGGCCTCGATCATGCGCATCGCGATGCGGTCCTTGACCGACCCGCCGGGGTTGAAGTACTCGACCTTCGCCAGCACGGTCGCGCTGATGCCCTCGGTGACCTTGTTCAGCTTCACCAGAGGCGTGTTGCCGACCAGCTCGATGATCGAATTGTGGTACCGCACGGGGGTCCTCCCGGTAAGTGCGCGATGCGGGTGTTCTTCGGTATGACCAGCCTAGGGCCTGTCTCGGAGGTCCTGTCGGCAGTCTGTGCGAGCGCCCGCGGGTGGCGGGCCGGGCAGCGGGATGCCCGCGCGGGCCCGGCGCCCCTCCGTGACCGGCCCCGGGGCCCGGATGGCCGACCTTCGCCGATAACGCTCGACTCCAGCGGGTACCAGCAGGGATACGGAGCCGGGAGCAGCACCAGAAGGGGGCCGGGGTGTCGGGGTCACAGGAGTCACGGGCCCGGGTCGCCCGCCGCATCGCCACGGCGGCGGCGTACGGCGGAGGCGGGATCGGGTTGCTCGGGGTCGGCCTGGTGGGCCTGCTGCTCACCGAGACCAGGATGGCGGTGCGCGCGGTCGGCCTGCTGGAAGGTGACCCGCCGAAGGCTGACGGGGTGTACGGCGCGGCCTTCGCCGATCCGCTGGCGGCCGAGCCGCCGATGGTGCTGGTCTTCCTCGGCGACTCGACCGCCGCCGGTCTCGGAGTGGCGCGCGGGCACGAGACGCCGGGAGCACTGCTGGCGGCCGGGCTCGCCTCGGTGGCCGAGCGCAGGGTGCGGCTGCTGAACGTCGCCAGGTCCGGCGCACGGTCGGCGGACCTGGCCCGGCAGGTGGAACTGGCCCTGCCGCACCGGCCGACCATCGCCGTGATCATCATCGGCGCCAACGACGTGACCACCGGGCACAGCTCGGCCGCCCACTCGGTACGGCAGCTGGGCCAGGCGGTGGCGGCACTGCGCACCGGCGGCTGCGAGGTGGTGGTGGGCACCTGCCCGGACCTCGGGACGATCAAGCCGGTCCGGCCGCCGCTGCGCTGGGTCGCCCGGCGGCTGTCCCGCCAGCTGGCGGCCGCGCAAACCATAGCGGTGGTGGAGAACGGCGGCCGGACCGTCTCGCTGGGCTCGCTGCTCGGCCCCGAGTTCGCCACCCGTCCGGAGATGTTCGCCTCGGACCGCTACCACCCCTCCGCCCAGGGGTACGCCACGGCCGCGATGGCGGTACTGCCCTCACTGTGCGCGGCCCTGGACCTCTGGCCGGACGAGATCCGGCCCGACGGCGGCCGCGAGTCGGTGCTGCCGGTGGCGATGGCGGCGGCCACGGCGGCGGGGTACTCGGGCACCGAGGTGACGGCGGCCGACCGGGCGGGCCTGCCGGACATCGGACGGCGCTGGGCGCAGGTCGTGCACCGGCTGCGGTTCGGCCTACCCGGAGCCGGGCAGCAGACTGGTGCGGCGGCCGCCCCGCCCGACGACTCCCCGGACGCCTCGCCGGGCGCGCCGCCGGATCGGCCGCCGACAGAGGAGGAGGCGCAGGCCGCGGGGTGAGCCGCGTCGGCCAGCTCACATCCGGACTCAGGTGACGCACGGGCTACTTAACGGTAACTTTCCTCCCGAGCGTCCCACTTGGCACTGCCGTGCCCGGCGGCGCCCGTAGCCCAGGGTCACCCAGCGAGGAGCCACCATGCCCGAAGCCGTCATCGTCAGCGCCGCCCGTTCGCCGATCGGCCGTGCCTTCAAGGGCTCGCTCAAGGACGTCCGACCGGACGACCTCACCGCGCAGATCATCACCGCCGCCCTCGCCAAGGTCCCCGAGCTGGACCCGCGCCAGATCGACGACCTGATGCTCGGCTGCGGCCTGCCCGGCGGCGAGCAGGGCCACAACCTGGCCCGGATCATCGCGGTGCAGATGGGCATGGACTACCTGCCCGGCGCCACCATCACCCGGTACTGCTCCTCCTCGCTGCAGACCACCCGGATGGCACTTCACGCGATCAAGGCGGGCGAGGGCGACGTCTTCATCTCGGCCGGCGTCGAGACCGTCTCGCGCAGCGTCAAGGGCACCTCCGACGGTCTGCCGGACACCCAGAACCCGGTCTTCGACGAGGCGGTCGCCCGCACCGCGCACCGCGCCGAGGTGGGCGGCGGAGAGTGGCACGACCCGCGCGAGGACGGGCTGCTCCCCGACGCGTACATCGCCATGGGTCAGACCGCCGAGAACCTGGCCGCCCTCAAGGGCATCACCCGGGCCGAGCAGGACGAGTTCGGCGTCCGCTCGCAGAACCTGGCCGAGGCCGCCATCAAGGCCGGCTTCTGGGAGCGCGAGATCACCCCGGTCACCACGCCGGACGGCACCGTGGTCAGCAAGGACGACGGCCCGCGCGCCGGGGTCACCTTGGAGGGCGTCTCGGGCCTCAAGCCGGTCTTCCGCCCGGACGGCACCGTCACGGCCGGCAACTGCTGCCCGCTGAACGACGGCGCCGCCGCACTGGTGATCATGTCCGACACCAAGGCCCGCGAGCTCGGCATCACCCCGCTCGCCCGGGTGGTCTCCACCGGCGTCAGCGCGCTCTCCCCCGAGATCATGGGCTACGGCCCGGTCGAGGCGTCCAAGCAGGCCCTCGCGCGGGCCGGGCTGAGCATCGGCGACATCGACCTGGTCGAGATCAACGAGGCCTTCGCGGCCCAGGTCATCCCCTCCTACCGGGACCTGGGCATCGACCTGGACCGGCTGAACGTCAACGGCGGTGCGATCGCCGTCGGCCACCCGTTCGGCATGACCGGCGCCCGGATCACCACCACGCTGATCAACTCCCTGCAGTGGCACGACAAGCAGTTCGGCCTGGAGACCATGTGCGTCGGCGGCGGCCAGGGCATGGCGATGGTCATCGAGCGCCTGAGCTGAGCTAGTTGAGAACAGGGCCGGCCGTGAACCCCCCGTTCGGGGGTGACGCACGGTGATTGAGGGCTGGATCACACGCCGAGTGTGATCCAGCCCTCATTTGCCACCCGGAGCGGCGTTTCGCGAACACCGCGAAATCGGTCAACTCCGCAGCGTATAACGGGTCCGGGAGATGATTTCCGGACAAGGATGCACATCACACTCAAATCGGACATCTGCCACTGCAGTAACAGCGCTCCATACGGCAGTGTGGACGTGTAACCCCGTTCCACTCCTCGCTAGGAGTACGTTCCGTGAGCGCCGTCGACACCATCCTGCTGCTGGCCCTGATCGCCGTGTGTACCGCCGTCCTGCTCCACGTACGTCGTCTCTCCCGCCGCCTGGACGAGCAGCAAGAGGCCGCAACCGCCGCTTCCACCACCGGGGTTGACGAGGCCGTCATACGCCGCGCGGTCACCGAGGCACTGGCGGCGGACCGGGAGCGGGAGATCGCCGAGGCACGGGCGTTCTGGGCCGAGCAGGAGGCCAAGGCGGCCGAGGACGCCCCCATCTTCGACTCGCCTTTCACCGGCGCCCACTTGACCGCCGCCGAGGAGTGGCCGCTGTTCTTCCCGCGCCCGACCGGACCGCAGGAGGCTGCGGACAACGGCGTCATGGATCCCGGGTTCGGCGAGGCGCTGCGCTCCGCGCTGGAGGACCTCATCAACGAGGGGCACGACGGCGAGGGTGCCAAGGGCGGTCCGGGCCACCCCGCGCAGCCCCTCCCCGGCCAGCCGGTGCCCGGCGGCACCGAGAACTCCGGTGAGGCCCGTGCCCGCCGTGAGGCCGACCTGCTCGCCACCGGCCTGGAGTCCGGCCTGCTCGACACGGGGTCGACCACCGCTCCCGACCCGCGCCGCCACCCCTCGCACCCCGACTTCGTCCCCAGCCCGACCCCGTCCCACGAGTGGACGGACACCAAGCTGACCACGCTGGCCGAGGAGGGCACACCGCTCAGCGACGTCCGCCCCGGCCCGCTGGGCACCCTGGACGTGTACGCCTTCGCCGACGGCACCACCCTCTGCGTGGCCCCCGGCGACCGCGAGGCTGCCTACCGCCTGATCGACGCCGTCCGGGCCGGCGAGGACGTCCGCCTCCTCGGCGGCTCCCGCTTCTCGGGCTCGTACTCCCTGACCTTCTCCACCAACGAGGACGCCGTCTACGTCCTGGCCGACCGCGTGGTCGCCAGCATCTGACCCGACGCCAGCGGAAAAGACCCTTCCGGGCGCGCGGGCACGCAGTGCCCGGCCCCTCGGGCGGGCGCGGGCGCGGCGAGCCCGGGCGGCTTCGCCGGGGCCCGCGCGCCGTTCTCCGCGCTCTACGTGATCAGATCGAGGACGGCCCTGACCTCGGCCAGGGCCGCGGACAGCTGCGCCTCGTCAGCCTCCTCGGCGAATTCGTACCCGGCGACCGCGATCTGGTCCCCCACCGCGAACGGGCCCGCGTCCGGGAACACGTGCGGCGGTTCACCGGCCGCGGCCAGCGCCGCGTCGGCCAGCTCCCTGGCCAGCGCCAGCCCGGCGGCGGCCCGCGAGGGGTGCCCCGGCACCTCGCCCATCAGCCGGCTCTGCGGCATCGTGCGGTAGCGGTCCGCCAGGCTCTCCACGGCGTCCAGCAGGGCGCTCCGGTCGGCGGACAGATGAAGTTCAGCGGACATACTCCGAGGCTATCCCGTCAGCGCGGGCACCCGGACGGCCACGGAGCGCCGGCGTGGGAGGGCCGCGGGCCCCGGAACGGATGCCCCGGGGCCCGGATGCGGCCGGCTCGCGAGCCCGCCGTCAGTCGTCGCCGCGCAGGATCGCGATCAGCCGGAGCATCTCCAGGTAGATCCAGACCAGCGAGAGGGTCAGCCCGAAGGCGGCCCGCCAGGACTCCTGCTGCGGGGCACCGCCCCGGATGCCCGCCTCGATCTGCGCGAAGTCCAGCGAGAGGAAGAACGCGCCGAGGCCGATCCCGACCAGGCCCACCACGATCCCCAGCGGCCCCGAGCGCAGCCCCATGTCGGCGCCGAACATCGACGCCACCAGGTTGACCAGGAGCAGGATCACGAAGCCCATGGCGATCGCCGTACCGACCCGGGTGTAGCGGGCGGTGACCCGGATCCGACCGCTCTTGTAGGCGATCAGCATCGCTGCGAAGACCGCGGCCGTACCCAGCACGGCCTGGATCGCGATGCCCGGCAGGGCGGTGTTCAGCGCCTTGGTGATCGCTCCGAGGAAGAAGCCCTCGAGTGCCGCGTAGACCAGGATCAGCGGGGCGCTGACGCTCCGCTTGAAGCTGATCACCAGGCCGACCACGAAGGCGGCCACCGCGGCGCCCACGGCGAAGCCGTAGTTCTCCGCGGGAAGCACGAACCAGGCGGCCGAGCCGGCCGCGACCAGGGTGAGCAGTGTGAGGGCCGTCCGGGCCACCACGTCGTCCATGGTCATCCGGCCGGTCTGCAGCGGGCCGGCCTCGGGCGCCTGGTACATCTCGTACAGCTGCTCGTCAGTGAGCTGCTGCCCTCCGTACTGCTGCCGCGCGTACGGGTTGTTGCCGTAAGGGCCGCCGGAGTAGGGGCTGCCGGCCTGCGGCTGCCGGGCAGTTCCGGTACCGAACCCCGCGTATCCGGCACCGCGGGTGAAGGCCCCCTCCCGCGAGAAGACCGGGTTGCTGCTTCTCATGCTCATTCCCTCCGGGGCGGCAGGGCACCGCCCACGCCCCACAAGGGTAATGCCTTGGCAAAGGGAAGCGCCTACGCCGCGAGGAGGATCTCGCAATCGCGGCGGGGACGGAGTTGGTGCCCGGGGCCGGACTCGAACCGGCACGGCCTGGAGGCCAAGCAGTTTTAAGCTGCCCGTGTCTGCGTTCCACCACCCGGGCGTGCACCCCTCCGCCCCTGTAACGGGCTACCCCTGAGACTAGTCTCCCGGCCGCCCCTTTCGCATGTTCCCTGGGCGGAATTTGTCATGTTTCCTTGCCATCTGACGAACCGTCTGTGATTTGGACAGCCTGCGCCGATATTCAGCCATCCGCGCCGTGTCAGGGTCGGAGTCATACCCGAGGAGGAGGCGCGGTTCGCCGCGTACGACCAGCGGCGGTCCGCCCAACCGTTCCCCCGGGCGACTAATTTCCATGATCGCTAAACGAGCATGGAATAGCGGCCGGTGCTCTGCGCCCGGCCGATCCGAGCTTCACCAACCCATCACGGCTGGCCGACGGCCGACCGACCACTGTGCAAGGAGCCCTCCCGTGACCACGACGTCCGCGTACGCCGTCCGCACCGGCCAGGCGGCCGCCCGCGCCACCGGCCTCAACAAGGTCTACGGCGAGGGCGAGACCCGAGTGGTCGCCCTCGACAACGTCAGCGTGGTCTTCCCGCAGGGCGAGTTCACCGCGATCATGGGGCCCTCGGGTTCCGGCAAGTCCACCCTGATGCACTGCATGGCCGGCCTGGACACCGTCTCCTCCGGCTCGTCGATGATCGGCGAGACCGAGCTGGTGGGTCTGAAGGACAAGCAGCTGACCAAGCTCCGCCGGGACAAGATCGGCTTCATCTTCCAGGCGTTCAACCTGCTGCCCACCCTGACGGCGCTGGAGAACATCACGCTGCCGATGGACATCGCCGGCCGCAAGGTCGACCAGGCCTGGCTGGACCGGGTGGTGGACACCGTCGGTCTCTCCGGCCGCCTCTCGCACCGTCCGTCCCAGCTCTCCGGCGGTCAGCAGCAGCGCGTCGCCTGCGCCCGCGCGCTGGCCGGCAAGCCGGAGATCATCTTCGCCGACGAGCCCACCGGCAACCTCGACTCCCGCTCCGGTGCCGAGATCCTCTCCTTCCTGCGCAACTCCGTGCGCGAGCTGGGCCAGACCGTGGTGATGGTCACCCACGACCCGGTGGCCGCCTCCTACGCGGACCGCGTGGTCTTCCTCGCCGACGGCCGGATCGTCGACGAGCTGACGGCTCCGACCGCCGACGGCGTCCTGGACCGGATGCGCCGCTTCGACGCCAAGGGCCGGACGAACTAGGAGCCGGACGAACTGACGCCTCGCCAGTAGCCGCCCCGACTCCCAGGACGCAACCCATGTATCGCACCGCACTGCGCAATGTGCTGGCCCACAAGGGCCGCCTGTTGATGACGGCACTCGCCATCCTGCTCGGCACCGCTTTCGTCTCCGGCACCCTGGTCTTCTCCGACACGCTCGGGCAGGCCATGAAGAACAGCTTCGCCAAGAGCTACACCGACGTCTCGGTGCTGGTCACCGACCCCTCCGCCGGTTCCCGGATGGGCCCCCGGAACAAGGAGGACGCGAAGAACACCGCCAAGCTGACCGACGCCACCGTCAAGCAGATAGCCGCCCTGCCCGGCGCGGCGAAGGCGCGCGGTGTGGTCTCCGGCTTCATCGGCGTGTCCGACAAGAAGGGCAACCTGATCGGCGAGTTCTGGAGCGCGATGGGCGGCAACTACGTGCCCGACGCCTCCGGCAAGGACAGCCGCTACCCGCTGGTGGAGGGCAAGGCCCCGTCCGGCCCCAAGGAGGTCGCGCTCGACAAGGCGACCGCCGAGAAGGGCGGTTACCACGTCGGTGACACCATCCGGATCGCGAGCAACGGCCCGGCCCTGGACGTCAAGCTGACCGGCATCGTCACCACCGACGACCCGCAGATCACCTCCGGCGGCACGCTCACCCTGCTGGACACCGCCAGCGCGCAGAAGATGCTGCTGACGCCCGGTCAGTACAGCTCCGTCTCGGTGCTGGCCAAGTCCGGTACCAGCGAGTCCGCGCTGCTCGACCAGGTGGGCAACGTCCTCCCCAAGGACCACGGCAACTTCCGCACCGAGACCGGCCAGGAACTCAACGACGAGCAGGCCAAGGCGATCGCCTCCGGCACCGACGGCATGAAGACCATGCTGCTGGTCTTCGCGATCATCTCGCTGTTCGTCAGCATCTTCATCATCGCCAACACCTTCACCATGCTGGTCGCCCAGCGCACCAAGGAGCTGGCCCTCCTCCGCGCGATCGGCGCCAGCCGCTCGCAGGTCACCCGCTCGGTGCTGGTCGAGGCGCTGGCCCTCGGCGTCGCCGCCTCGGTGGCCGGCCTGCTCGCCGGCATCGGCATCGGCGCCGGGATGCAGTCGCTGATCCACGCGACCAGTGCCGGCATGCCCACCGGCCCGCTGGTGATCGCGCCGACCACGATCGTGGTGACCCTGGTGGTCGGTGTCCTGGTCACCGTCCTCTCCGCCGTCCTCCCCGCCCTCCGCGCCTCCCGGATCGCCCCGGTGGCCGCGATGAGCAGCGGCGACCAGCCGGCCACCCAGAAGAGCCTGGTGATCCGCAACGTGATCGGGTCGGTGGTCACCATCGGCGGCCTCGGCCTGGTCGTGATGGGCGCCGCCACCAAGAGCAGCTCCGGCCGGGTGCCGGTGGGTGTCGGTCTCGGGCTGGCGATCATCGGAATCTTCATCCTGCTGCCGCTGCTGTCCCGCCCGGTGATCGCCCTGGTCGGCCCGCTGCTGGCCAAGCTGGCGGGTACGCCCGGCAAGCTGGCCCGCCGCAACGCGGTGCGCAACCCGCGCCGCACCGCCGCCACGGCCGCCGCGCTCACCATCGGCCTCGCCCTGGTCACCGGCCTCACCGTGCTGGGCTCCTCGGTCTCCGACATGGTGGACAAGGCCGTCACCAGCTCCATGAAGGCCGACTACGACGTCACCCTGGCCACCGGCGACCTGACCCCGGAGCTGGCCGCCGCCATCGCCAAGGCCCCCGGTGTCGCGGTCTCCAGCCCGGTCAGGCGCGACTACTGGGAGTTCAACGGCGCCCCGCACTCGGTCCGCGGCTATGACGCCGCCGGCTTCGAGAAGCTGGTCCAGCCGAAGATGGTCAGCGGCTCCGCCGCGGCGCTGAAGCAGGGTCAGATCCTGGTCGACTCCGACATGGCCAAGAAGGAGAACCTGGCGGTCGGCTCCGGCGTCAAGGTGGAGTTCCACCCCGGCAGCGAGGGCACCCTCACGGTCGGCGGTGTGTACGAGGGCAACGCGATGGTCTCCGAGGTCCTGATGGCCAACTCCGAGATCACCAAGCACGTGGAGGACTCCTACCTCAGCGAGGTCCTGGTCAAGGGCACCGACGGCCCCAGCGCCACCCTCAAGCAGTCCATCAAGGACGCCACCGGCAACAACCCGGTGGTCGCGGTCAAGACCAAGCAGGACATGCGCGACGAGTTCGACAAGGTCCTCACCTTCGCGCTGAACATGATGTACGGCCTGCTGGGCATGGCCGTGGTGATCGCGGTCATCGGCGTGATCAACACCCTGGCCATGTCGGTCTTCGAGCGCAAGCGTGAGATCGGCATGCTGCGGGCGATCGGTCTGGACCGCCGCGGCATCAAGCGGATGGTCCGGCTGGAGTCGGTGGTGATCTCGCTCTTCGGCGCGGTGATCGGCGTCGCGCTCGGCACCTTCGCCGCCTGGGCGATCAACCGCACCCTGATCTCCAGCCTGCCGACCCTCAGCACCGTGATCCCCTACGGCGAGCTGCTGCTCTTCCTGGCGCTGGCCGGACTGGTCGGCCTGTTCGCCGCCCTGTGGCCCGCCCGCCAGGCGTCCAAGCTGAACATCCTGGAGAGCATCAAGACCGACTGACGGTCCGCTGGACAACGGGAATGCCCCCGCCGAAGGGTTCGGCGGGGGCATTCCCGTTGTCTCCGCATGTCACCGGCCACCCGGCCGGACCGGCCGACACACCCCGCGGAGAGCTGGCGGGCGCACCGACGCCGCAGACGGCGAGCGCCGAGCACCGGGTGACAAGTGGCAGGCAGCACTCGCCAAGTGCCGGGCGGCAAGCGGCGATCAGCGAGCAGCGGCAAGCGACGAGCACCAAGCAGCAGACCAGCCAAGCGAGTTCCGGAGCCGGTCCCCTCCCTCCCGGGCCCGCGGGCGCACGCAGGGGAAGGCCCCTGCCGGAGGATTCCGGCAGGGGCCTTCTCGGTACTTCTGTACTCCGCCCGGTCGCACGGCCGGCTGAGCACCACGGAGGTCGTGGTCCGGCGACACTGCCGGGCGGAGGGCCTCCGACTCGTACCCGGGCTACTCCTCCGCCCGGATCTGGTCGCTTACTTGCTGCTCGCGAGTTCCTTCTCGGCCGGCTTGGCGGCCTCGACGGGCTTGGGGGCGGGGCCTGCTGCCTCCTGAAAGGCGCTGAACGGCTTCTCCATCTCGGACAGGCCGACCGTCTCGCGCTTCAGGAACATCGCCAGCGTCCAGTCGGTGAAGACCCGGATCTTGCGGTTCATGGTCGGAACCATGGCTCCGTGGTACAGGCGGTGGAACCACCAGGCCGGGCGGCCCTTCAGCTTGTACTTGCCGAAGAGGATCGCCACACCCTTGTGCAGGCCGAGACCGGCGACCGCACCCAGGTTCTTGTGCTTGTACTCCTTCTGCGGGAAGCCCCGCATGCCGGCCACCACGTTGTCACCGAGGACGACGGCCTGGCGGCACGCGTGCTGCGCGTTCGGCGGGCACCAGGCGCCCTCGCCGGCGGCGAGGTCCGGCACCTGGGCGTTGTCGCCGGCGGACCAGACGTAGTCGAAGCCCTGGACCTGCAGGGTCGGCGCGGTGTCCACGTGGCCGCGCGGGCCGAGCGGCAGGCCGAAGTTGGCCAGGACCGGGTTGGGCTTGACGCCCGCCGTCCACACGATGGTGGAGGCGTCGACCTCGACGCCGTTCTTCAGCACCACGTGCTGGTCGACGCAGGAGTCCATCGAGGTCTCGATGAAGACCTCGATGTTGCGCTCCTCGAGCTTCTCCTTGGTCCACAGACCGAGGTCCGGGCCCACCTCGGGGAGGATGCGGTTGGCCGCCTCCACCATGATGAAGCGCATGTCGTCGCGGCTGACGGTCTTGTAGATCTTGGCCGCGTCGCGGGCCATGTCCTCGATCTCGGCGATCGTCTCGACGCCGGCGAAGCCACCGCCGATGACGACGAAGGTCAGCGCCTTGCGGCGGACCGCCTCGTCCGTGGTGGACTCGGCCTTGTCGAGCTGCGACATGACGTGGTTGCGGAGGCTGATGGCCTCCTCGACCGTCTTCATGCCGATGCCGTGCTCAGCGAGACCCGGGATCGGGAAGGTGCGGGAGACCGAGCCGGTGGCCACGACCAGGTAGTCGAAGGGCAGCTCGTAGGAGTCGCCGGCCGCGGGCTGGATGGTGGCGACCTTGCGGGCGTGGTCCACACCGGTGACTGAACCGGTGAGCACCTCCGCCTTCTTCAGGGCCGTGCGCAGCGGCGCGACGAGGTTGCGAGGCGCGACGTTGCCGCCGGCCGCCTCCGGGAGGAAGGGCAGGTACGTCATGTACGACCGCGGGTCGACGACCGTGACGGTCGCCTCTCCGTAGCGCATCTTCTTGAGGATGCGCATCGCGGCATACAGGCCGACGTAACCACCGCCGACAATGAGGATGCGAGGACGCTCCGTGGTGCTCATATCGGAAAGTATCCAGCACCGCCCGACGGACCTTTCGTGAGCCCCGTCACATCACCCTGGACACCGTCTGCTACACTACGCGGCCCCGTCCGGCGGGGCCTGACGCGCGTTCACAACCCCGCGCGGCCCGCGGTGAGCACCGGAACGCGGACGGCACTCCTGAGCAGCAACGATCCTGGTGACGCGGGGGTTCCCGCGCGCCGTTTCGAATTCACCGGCCAGCCGGGAGCCCCGCCTGCGATCCAACGAGCCGGTCAGCGAGTCGACCTTCGGTCCCCCATAACGGGCGTAGCGGGCGGCAAAGTGCGACGAAAGACTGGATCGTCATGTGAAGAAATTCACGAAGGTTTTCCCGGCACCCCCGCCGGCGACCGCTCCCGGGCCCACCGAAGGTGCCCCGAAACCGGCCAACAGGACCGACCGGCGAAAGGGAGCGGCGACGCCGCGGGCCCTGTCGCCGGTCGGTCCAAGTGAGGGGTCGGGGACGTGAGCGCCCCCGACCGCCGCGCCCGACCACGGTCAGGCGATGCTCCAGGCGATGCCGTCCAGGATGTCGTGCTCGCTGACGACCACCTCGGCGGCGCCCGTCCGCTCCATGATCTCCAGCAGCACCAGGGCACCGGCCGCGATCACGTCCGCCCGGCCCGGGTGCATGACCGGGATGGCGGCGCGCTGCTCGTGGGTGGAGCTCAGCAGGCGGCCGGTCACCTCGCGGACGGCCTCGACCGACAGCCGCGAGTGGTGGATGGCGGCGGAGTCGTACTCCGGCAGGCCGAGCGCGATGCCGGCCACCGTGGTGACCGTGCCCGCGAGGCCGACCAGGGTGGCCGCCCGGTCCAGCGGGACCACCTCGGAGGCCTGGTCCAGCGCGGCCCGGATGTCGGCCTGGGCTGCGGAGATCTGACTCAGCGTCGGCAGCTCGGCGCCCGCGAAGTGCCGCTCGGTGATCCGGACGCAGCCGATGTCCACCGAGCGTGCCGCCTCGACGTCCTCGTGGCCCAGCACGAACTCGGTGGAGCCGCCACCCACGTCGAAAACCAGGTACGGGGGCTCGAAGGCGCCGCCGGTCAGCTCCTTGGTGGCGCCGATGAAGGAGAGGTGCGCCTCCTCCTCGCCACTGACCACCCTGGGCTCGACGCCCAGGATCTCCCGGACGCCCTTGCGGAACTCCTCGGCGTTCTCGGCGTCCCGGGAGGCGCTGGTGGCGACCAACCGGATCCGGTCCGGTCCGACCCCGTGCTCGGCGATGACCGCCGCGTACTCGCGGCAGGCGGCGAAGGTGCGCTCCAGCGCCTCGGGCGCCAGCCGGCGGGTCTTGTCCACGCCCTGGCCGAGCCGGTTGATGATCATCCGCCGGTCGCGGTCGGCGATCGCGCCGGTCTCGGGGTCGAGGTCGGCGATCAGCAGACGGATCGAGTTGGTGCCGCAGTCGATCGCGGCGACCCGGGTGGCGGTCATTCGCTCTCCTCCTCTGCCTTGCGCTTCTTCGCGGCGCGCTCGACGGTCTTCTGCTCCTTGGCGGCGATGACGGCGGCGTGGTCCTCGGCCCTGGCCCGCTGCTCGGCCACCTCGGCCGCGCTCTCGGCGAGTTCGGCCGCGCTCACGCACGGGCCCTTGGCCCACCAGTCCTCCAGCATGCCGAGCGCCTCGTCGCCGAGCGGGTTGACGCCGGGCCCGGCCGCCAGCGAGTGGCCGACCAGCACGTGCAGGCACTTCACCCGGTCCGGCATTCCGCCTGCGCTCGGGAAACCCTCGAGCACCTCGATGGCGTCCCGGCGGGCGATGTAGTCCTCGTGGGCGTGTCGGTAGGCGGCGGCCAGCTCCGGGTCCTCGGCGAGCCGGGCGGTCTGCTCCTTCATCACACCGTCCGCCTCCAGGGTCCCGATCAGCGAAGCGGCCTTGGGGCAGGTCAGGTAGTACAGGGTCGGGAAGGGCGTGCCGTCCGGCAGCCGGGGTGCCGTCTCGACCACGTCCGGGTTGCCGCAGGGGCAGCGGTGCGCGACCGCGCGCAGACCGCGCGGCACTCGGCCCAGCTGGGCCGCGATGGCGGCGATGTCGGTGTCGGAAACGGGAGGGTTCTCAGAGGTCATGGGGGTGCTGTCTCTAGCGGGTGGCGGGTACGGGGGCAGTGGACGGGGCGGCGCCGGGAGCGGCGCCGGCCGCGGCGGGTGCGTCGGCCAGCGCGACCGAGTCCCAGACATTGGTGTACCAGGGCACGGCGGACCTGGCGGCCGGGCCGGCTGCCACCGCGCCCGGTGCGGGCTGTGCGGTGGCGGGCGGACTCGGGTCGACCGACACGAACGGCGTCTCACCCGGCAGCGCGTAGTGCAGCCGCTCGCGGGCCTGCGCCTTCACGTACTCCGGGTCCTGCCAGCGGGCCCGCTCCTTGCGGAGTTGCTCGACCTGCTGGGTGGCGCGCTCGGCCTTGGCGCGCTGCGCGCTGATCTCCGAGCGCTGCGCGATGAACTGGCGGGTGGGGTACGCGAGGATCGCCACCAGCGAGCAGAGCACCAGGACGAGCACCGTGGCCCTGCTGGTGAACCGCGGCCGCCCGGCGATCCCGGGGATCTTCCACCTCGCCATGTACCCCTCCCGTCGGCCCCGCGCGCCGGTGCCCCGCCGCCCAACCCTACGGGGTCGGGCGGCGGGGCACCGATCACGAGCCATCCGTGTCAGACCTCATCCGGTCGGACGCAGGTGTCAGCCGTCGTGCTGACCAGCCCTCGTACGCACTGTGCTTACTACTCCGCGGCGCGGAAGCGCGGGAAGGCCGAGCGACCCGCGTACTCGGCGGCGTCGTCGAGGATCTCCTCGATGCGCAGCAGCTGGTTGTACTTGGCGACGCGCTCGGAGCGGGCCGGGGCACCGGTCTTG
This sequence comes from Kitasatospora cystarginea, assembly GCF_039533515.1. NCBI lineage: Bacteria > Bacillati > Actinomycetota > Actinomycetes > Kitasatosporales > Streptomycetaceae > Kitasatospora > Kitasatospora cystarginea. Next base: position 116,293 of record NZ_BAAATR010000024.1, read on the forward strand.
ATCTGGCCGCAGTTGGTGGCGACGGCCAGGTCGGCGATGGTGACGTCCTCGGTCTCACCGGAGCGGTGCGACATCATGCAGCGGTAGCCGTTGCGCTGGGCCAGCTCGACGGCGTCCAGGGTCTCGGTCAGCGAACCGATCTGGTTGACCTTCACCAGCAGTGCGTTGGCGGTGCCGGTCTCGATGCCCTTGGCCAGGCGGGCCGGGTTGGTGACGAACAGGTCGTCACCGACCAGCTGCACCTTGTCGCCCAGCTTGTCGGTCATCGCCTTCCAGCCGTCCCAGTCCTCCTCGTTCAGCGGGTCCTCGATGGAGACCAGCGGGTAGTTGGCGACCAGGTCGGCGTAGTAGTCGATCAGCTCGGCGGAGGAGAGCGCCTTGCCCTCGAACTGGTAGGCGCCGTCCTTGTAGAACTCGGTGGCGGCGACGTCCAGGGCCAGGGCGATGTCCTTGCCCGGGGTGTAGCCGGCCTTCTTGATGGCCTCGGTGATGAGGTCCAGGGCCTCGCGGTTGGAGTCCAGGTTCGGGGCGAAGCCGCCCTCGTCGCCCAGGCCGGTGGACAGGCCGCGCTCCTTCAGCACGGCCTTGAGGGTGTGGTAGACCTCGACGCCCCAGCGGACGGCCTCGGAGAACGACTCGGCGCCGATCGGCGCGATCATGAACTCCTGGATGTCGACGTTGGAGTCGGCGTGCGAACCGCCGTTGAGGATGTTCATCATCGGAACCGGCAGCACGTGCGCGTTCGGGCCGCCGAGGTAGCGGAACAGCGGCAGGTCGCTGGCCTCGGAGGCGGCGTGCGCCACGGCGAGGGAGACGCCCAGGATCGCGTTGGCACCGAGCGAGGACTTGTCCGGGGTGGCGTCCAGGTCGAGCATGGCCTGGTCGATCAGGCGCTGCTCGGTGGCGTCGTAGCCGACCAGCTCCGGGCCGATCTGCTCGATGACGGCGAGGACGGCCTTCTCCACGCCCTTGCCGAAGTAGCGGTTCTTGTCGCCGTCACGAAGCTCCAGGGCCTCGAAGGCGCCGGTGGAGGCGCCGGACGGGACAGCGGCACGACCGGTGCTGCCGTCGTCGAGGCCGACCTCGACCTCGACCGTGGGGTTGCCGCGCGAGTCGAGAATCTCACGGGCTACGACGACATCAATGGACGGCACGAGGCATCTCCTAGCGGAAGCAGGTCCTACGGACAGGGGGTGCAGTCTGCGGACGATTGCGGAGTCGTTACGACCAGAGCCTAACCGCACCGGGCCTCCGGGCCACGCTGCCCTTGGCTCCGTCTCAGCGTGTGGCCGCTCTACCAGCCGGTAGTTCACCTGAATGACCACAAGCGCGACAAGTGGGGCCGTTTCCGCGACGCGGCGGAAACGGCCCCTCATGCCACCTGGGGTCAGCCCAGCTTGAGCACCTGACCGGGGAGGATCAGGTTGGCGTTGCCGCCGATGGTGGCGCGGTTGACGTCGTAGAGGTGCTGCCAGCCACCGGAGAGGTGCTGGGCCTGGGCGATGCCCGACAGGGTGTCACCCTCCTTGACGGTGTAGTCGCCGGTGGCGGCGCTCTGCGTGGTGGCCGCGGCGGACACCGGGCTCTGCGCCGGGGCCTTCTCGGCGGCGCCGCCCGCGAACTGCTCGTAGATGCTCTGGTGGCTGGTCCAGTACCAGCCGCCGCTCTTCTGGTACCAGTACTTGCCCGACTCGGCGTCGTAACCGGCCTTGCCCGGGAAGGACGGAGTGGCAACCGTGCGCGAAGAGTCCTGGGAGGACTGGCTCTTGTAGCTCTTGGTGCTGCTCTTGCTGCCCGAGGAGCCCGAGCCGGAGCTGCGGGTGTGGCTGCTGGTGTCCACGTCGGCGGCCGAACCGCCCCTGGACAGACCTGCCGTGACGGAGCAGACCGGCCAGGCGCCGGGACCCTGCGAGGCGAGGACCTTCTCGGCGATCGCGATCTGCTGGCCCTTGCTCGCCTGGTTGGCCTGGCCCGCGTACTGGCCGCCGCCGTAGGCCTTCCAGGTGCTGGAGGTGAACTGGAGTCCGCCGTAGAAGCCATTGCCGGTGTTGATGCTCCAGTCGCCGCCGCTCTCGCAGTCGGCGACCTTGTCCCAGGCCGACACGGAGGCGGCGTGTGCGCCGGTGGCGGTGAGCAGCGGCAGCGCTAGACCGACGCCGGCCACACCGGCAGCGGCGATGGCCTTCTCGGCCTGGGTCTTGCGACGATGACGGCCCGAACCGGTGAACAGCATGAAGGTGTCCTCTCCGCACGCCTGCGAGGTGAGCTGTCGGGTTCGGACCGGGAGGTTGGCCCGGCCGCGGCGAGCGGGACAGGAACGCTTCCTGCCCTGCCGACGCGGCTTCACCCCAAGCCGTGGGAACGGCGACGAAACCTGGGTCCCCCGCCCTTGCCCAAGGGTTCTGGTCGGTGTCCCGAGGCGTGATGGGCAAGGTTTGGCGTTCCACGCAACGGGGTTCGCAGCTGCGAACTCATCGGAGACTACGCATACCGTCACACCAATCACAAGCTCATATCCCGTACATCACACGAGAATTACGCTGTGTTTATATGCGCCCACAAACGATGTGACTTTGTCCGGTTTGATGCGCATTCAGAGATCGACAAACGGGGACAAGTCCGACACGCCGTCAGCTCGACACGCCCGGTTCGCCGGGTGTCCGGAAGGCGGCGCGGACCATGTGGCACATCTCACCGAAATCCCGAGAATGACTTCTGGATTACGGGGAAGATCAGCCCTGTCGCGCGGTAAAGGAAACCGGGAGTTCGCGCAGGCCACGCATGATCAGACCGCCGCGCCAGCGCAGTTCGGCGCCTTCGGCGGCAAGGGTCAGGTCGGGCAGCCGGGTCAGCAGGGTCGCCAGCGCGATCTGGCCTTCCAGCCGGGCCAGCGGAGCGCCGATGCAGTAGTGGATTCCGTGGCCGAAACCCAGGTGCGGGTTGTCCTTCCGGGCCAGATCGAGCGTGTTCTGCGCGGCGAACCTGGCCGGGTCGCGGTCCGCGGCCGCCAGCACCACCAGCACCGGGTCGCCGACCGGGATCTCCACCCCGCCGATGGTCAGCGGACTGGTCGCGAACCGCCAGGTGGCCAGCTCCACCGGCCCGTCGTAGCGCAGCAGTTCCTCCACCCCGGTGGCCAGCAGCTCCTTCTCGCCGCGTGCCACGGACTCCTGCAGCAGCGCGCGCTGCCCCGGGTTGCGCAGCAGCGCGTACAGACCGTTGCCGATCAGGTTGACGGTGGTCTCGAAGCCGGCGAAGAGAAGGATGAAGGCCATCGCGGCGGCCTCGTTCTCGGTGAGGTGCTCGCCGTGGTCACTGGCCCGGATCAGGCCGGAGATCAGGTCGTCCCCGAGGTCGGCCCGCTTGCGGTGGATCAACTCGGCCAGGTACGAGCGCATCCGCTTCACCGCCCGGCCCACGCCGCCGCGTTGGCCACCGTGGTGGCGGATCATCATGCCGGCCCAGTCCCGGAAGTCGTCCTGGTCCTCCGGCGGGACGCCGAGCAGGTCGCAGATCGCGTAGATGGGGAGCGGGAAGGCGAACTCGTGGATCAGGTCGGCCGAACCGCGTGTGGCGAAGCCGTCGATCAGCCGGTCCGTCAGCTGCTGCACCCTCGGCTCGAACTCGGCCACCCGGCGCGGGGTGAACGCCTTCGACACCAGCCGGCGCAGTCGGGTGTGGTCCGGCGGGTCGATGTTCAGCAGGTGGGTCATCAGGTCGGCCTGCCGCTCCCCCGGGATTCCGACCCGGCCGCTGCGGTGCGCCTGCTCGCTGTGGTGGGCGGGGTTTTTGGACAGCCTGCCGTCCGCCAGCGCCTGCCGGGCGTCCGCGTACCGGGTGACCAGCCAGGCCTCCACCCCGCTCGGCAGCGTGGTGCGGTGCACCGGGCTGTGCTCGCGCAGCCAGGCGTACGCGGGGTAGGGGTCGGCGGCGAACTCCCAGGTGAAGAGCTCGGGCTGCGGGGTGGAGTCGGGCGTTTCCGGCATGTCTCGACGGTATCCGGCGGCGGGCGGCCGGCTCCACGCGGGCGGCCGGCTCCACGCGGGCGGCCGGTGGCTCCGGGACGGCGCCCCATTGCCCCGGGGACGCGCGGATAGGGGACGGACAGGGGGAAGGAGGGGCTGTCTGCGGACGGCGCGTAGCTGACAGAGTCGTGACGTCCGGATTACGCCGCTGCGCGGCGGACTCCCCCGCCCGTGCAGGAGTGAGCCTGGTCACCTGCCGGGTAATGAGTGTCGCGGAGGGTCGAGCAGTGCCTACGATCCTCCGCAATGACTCTGATGGATGGCAGCGCGGGGCCGTCCACGGGGAGCGGCTCAAGGAGGAGCAGGCCATGCGGGTAGCCGGGGCAGTGGTGGTCATCGCGGTACTCGACGGTGGGTCCGGAGACGGTCTGGCCCGCCGGTTCGCCGCCGCTGGCGCCGCCGGGATCATGGTCGCGGACCTGCACGCCGGTGTCGCCGAGGACCTCGCCGCCGAACTGGACCGGCCCGGCTGCCCGGTGGTCGGCGTGTGCAGCGACATCCACCAGCCCAGCGACGTCGCGGCGCTGGTGGACACCGCCGCGAAGCACCTCGGCCCGATCGACCTGTTCTGCATCGCGGGCCCCGACGGCGAGCGGATCGTCTCCCTCGCCGAACTGCCTGGCCACCTCGACCCGCTGGCCGAGTTGCTCGCCCTGGTCGGCGACGCCATCAGCGAGGTCGTCCCGCCGCAGCGGCGCCACGTGGACCAGCCCCAGTCGGCCTGACCCTGCCGGCCAGCCCCTCCTAGAGGGCGGCGGGCGGAACGGGGCGCGGAGCACCTCGCCCCCTCGGTGCTGCCCGGCCGGGCAGCCGATCAGTCGGCGGGCAGCCCCTCGACGGTACGCACGGCCGCACGGTAGGCGCGGGCGGCCGCGCGGAGGGCCGCGTCCACGTCGACACCGGCGTCGTGGGCCCGCTGGACGACGGCGAGCAGCAGCGCTCCCGCCGACTCGGGGGTGAGCTCGGCGGGCAGCTCGTAGGGCTCGTCCGGTACCCCGGTGAAGCCGGCCCGGCGGACCCGGGAGACCAGCTTGGCCGTGTACGCCAGCGCGGGCAGCCCGGCGGGCACCCCGTCCAGGACCGACTCACGCTGCTTCTCGGCCGCCTTGAGCTGCTCCCAGTTGGCCTCGACCTGCTCCGTGCCGCCCGCCTCGACGTCCCCGAAGACGTGCGGGTGGCGGTACATCAGCTTCTCCACGATGTCCCCGGCCACGTCGTCGATGGTGAACGCGTCCTCGGGGTGCTCCTCGGCGATCCGGGAGTGGAAGAACACCTGGAGCAGCACGTCCCCGAGCTCCTCGCGCAGCGTCTCCCGGTCGCCCTCCTCGATCGCCTCGACCAGTTCGAACGCCTCCTCCACCAGGTACTTCACCAGGGAGGCGTGGGTCTGCTCGGCGTCCCAGGGGCAGCCGCCGGGCGAGCGCAGCCGGTCCATCACCGAGACCAGGTCGAGCAGCCGGGCGCCGGGGAGGTCGTACGAACCGGGGAGGATCTCGATCTCCGGCGCCTTCCCCGCCTCCTCCACCGCGATCCGGGCGAGCGCGTCGGTCAGGCCCGGGTCGCCGTCCGGGCTGCCGAGCCAGACGGCCGGGGCGGCTTCGGCCAGCAGCCGGGCCAGCGCCGGGGCGTTGCCGTGCTCGACCAGCTCCACCTCGACCCCGGCCTGGCGGAGGGCGGGCAGCTGCGGGTGTGCCGGATCGGCGGCCAGCACCCGGGCGGACCCGCGCAGGACCTCCCAGGCCGGCCAGGACAGCAGGCCGGGGGCGACCCGGTGGGTGGTGGTGAGCAGAATCAGCTTCGCAGTGTCGTCCACGCTCCGAACCTACCTGCTGGCCGTCCTCGGGCACCGCCGATATATCCCGGGGCCACCGAGCGGGCAGCGGGGAAGCCCGCGGCGCCGGGTCGGCTGTTTCAGCTGGCGGCGGTGCGCCGCGGGAGCCAGTCCGTGGGGGCGTCGACCAGGGCCACCTGGCGCGGGTCCCAGGCGCCGTAGCGGGGGTTGACCACGACCTTGAGTTCGGTACCGGCTTCGGCCAGGGCCTTGCGGACGATCGCGTCGCCCTCGGTCGTCCGGGCGTCCTTGCCGTCGGCGGCGGCCAGCTTGTGGATGCCGAGCTGCTGGCGGTAGAAGGCGTCGGTGTCCTCGTCCGCGACGCCCTGCTTGAGGAGCAGTTCCCGCCGGAGTTCGCCCTCTCCACCGAGCAGTTTCGCGTCGGAGTCCCGCGCCTGCGCGATCTCGCCCGCGGAGACGTCGAGCCGGCGGTCGGCCAGGGCGCGGTCGACCACTCGGTTGAGGACCAGGTCCGACACCGCGCGCTTGGTCAACCCGGCGCGTTCGGTGCGCGGCCCGCCGCCCTGGGCCGCGACCTCGTCCCGCAGCGCGGACACTTTGGCCTCGACGGTGGCGATGGTGATCCGCTGCCCGTCGACCACGGCCGCCGCCCCCTGGCGTGCCGGGCCGGAGCCGCAGGCGGTGAGGGTGGCCGCGGCGATCAGGACGCCGATGGCGCCGGTAGCCGTACGGGTGTGGCGCTGGACGGAGTTGGTGCGGATCACGTGTGGCCTCCCGGGCAGGGACCCCCGGGCCCGGGGCGCGGGGGACGGTGTGGCTGGTGCGGTGTCCGATGGTTCTCCTGGCAGGTACAGACAATAGGGAGCGGCGCGACGCCTTGCCCAGACCTTGGGCCGAACGGGGTAGGCCGGATCAACCGGACAGCCGTTCAGCGACCGCCGGCCCGGTTCAGCGGCTGCCGGCCCGGTTCAGCGGCTGCCGGCCCCGGGGAACGGAGCGGGTGTCGGCCACCCCGCCGTACGGGGATCGACGGCCCCCGGCGCGGGCACGGCACCCGGCGTGAGCGGACCGACACGAAGGCCACGCCGGACACGAAAAGGGCGGTCTCAGGCCCACGTGAGCCTGAGACCGCCGAACACCCCCGTGACAGGCGCTACTTCTTCGCGCCCGCCAGGTCGTCGAACATCGTGGTGAGGAACTCGGTGCACCAGCCCAGCAGTTCCCGCCCGATCAGCGGCTTGCCGCCGATCCGGCCGGTGCTCGGACGGGGCACCAGCACCTGCTCGGCCGCCGCCTTCACCTGGCTGCGCGGGTAGAGCCGGTTCAGCCGCAGCTGCTGCGACTCCCGCAGGGAGACCGGGCCGAAGCGCACTGTTCTCGAACGCTTTGCACACCCCAATCAGCCATAATGATCTGCATACTGCCAATGGCGGTACCTGGGGGACAGGGGGAACAGTGAACGACATACACGTGCTTACTGACACGCTGCGACAGTCGGCGAACGGGCTGCAGAACACCGCAGAACAGATCGGACCGGCGGCCGGGCACTGGCTTGACAACAGTTTCACCGCTGCGGACACCTTGGCCGGTTGGGAATCCGGGCCAGCCCTCAAGAGCTGTGCCGACGCCTGGCAGGCCCACATGAAGTATGTGGTTGACCAGCTCCATACTTATGCCGAGCAGTTGCGCAACTCCGCACATTCCTATGACACCGCCGAGGAGGAGGCAACCCGCCGCCTCGGTGCCGCTCTCGCCGACCTCCACTCGACGGAGCACTGACCATGGACTTGACCTCACTCAAGGCCGCGCGAAGCATCGACGTCGACGCAGCAGCAGACGGCTGGATGGAGTTGTCCAAGGAGTCCTGGCAAGCGGTCAACGACATCCACGCCAATGGCGTCGACCCGCTCAAGGACGACTGGAAGGACCGCGTCGGCGAGGCTGCGGGCCGCAAACTCGAAGAGCAGGCCCAAATCCTGGAGGCTGGAGCCGACCTTACGCGCAGCGTCGCCATGATCCTCGACGGCCTCAGCGCAGAGATCACCCGAGCCAAGCTGACCATGCAGGCTGGCCTGGACCTCGCCCAGAACCACGGCTTGGCCGTCGACATGGCCACCGCACAGGTTCGCGACTCAGCCGGAAGCGTGAGCCCCGACGCGGCCGCTGCCGCGCAAGAGGTCAACGCCCTGCTCCGGGAAGCTTTGCGGGAGGCAGAGCAGGCCGACCACCAGGCTGCCGCAGAACTTCGAAAGCTCGGCGCGGCAACGACGTTGAAGTCCCCGGACGCGGCGCTCAATGAGCAGTACGCCGTTTCTCGGCTCGAACTCGCCATGTACTCGGGGGGCATCCCGGACGGGAAGGACCCGCGCTTGGTCGCCGATTGGTGGAACGCCCTGCCCGACAGCCAGAAGAAGCAGCTGATGCTCTCCGATCCAGTAACTCTGGCCAACCTGCCTGGGATCCCCGAGGACGTCAAACAAAACGTCCGTGGCGGCCCCGGAGCCAAGTACGACCGCGTGAAGGCCGTTCAGTGGGCGATGGAGCACTGGAACGACAACAGCGGCGACTTCGAAGGCGAAGAGAACTGCACCAATTTTGTCTCTGAGGCGTTGCACCAGTCCGGTATGAAGTTCAAGGGCTGGAACACCATGGACGGCGATGGCTGGTTCCGAGGCGGGGGTTCCAGTGGACTCGGGTCTTGGGTGGACGGAGTAATCCCAGGGCACACGCACGCCTGGGGCGGCGCCCAGAATCAGCACGACTTCATGTTGAAACACGGCGGTCAAGAGATCTCTCCGGATCAGGTCAGGCCCGGGGACATCGTGTACTACGAGGAAGACGCCGAGGGGACCGACGTTCCCAAGGGCCAGATCTTCCATACCGCGATCGTCACGGCTGTGACCCCGCGCGGCGACATCCGCTACACGGCGCACAACGGCAGCAAATTGAACGCGAGCGTGGAAGGGCGACTCCCTTCGTTCGAGGAGAGCCGTGGCCATCTCAAAGTGCACTATGTCCGCGTTAATCCTGACTGGTACTGACAGCGGTGACTGCAACGCCAACCCGCTGTCCGCGCCTTCCCCGACGCGCCCCTCTGTTGCCAGACGCCCGCGCCCGAAAGAGAGTTCATGATGTCCGCCGAGCCCTCTGACCTCGCGCAGACGACCACCGGTGCCAGGGTGCCGGACAGCCTCGACCGGGCCGCGTGGCGCAGGACCGCGCTCTCCGTACTCGTGGCGGCCGTGGCCGGTGTCGCGTGCACGTCGTACGCGGACTGGGCCAAGGACCGCGCTTGGGAGGCCGCGCACGGCGACTGCGTCCCCTACCCGGGCATGCCCCTGAGCGCGCAGGCCGCTGCCTGGGCCGGCGCGGTCGTCGGTGCGCTCGTGGTGATCGCGATCCCTCTGCTCCTGTGGACCGGGACCCGCAAGCCCGAACCCGTGCAGTCGCTGCTCATCCCGCTGCTGAAGGCGATGCTGTTCGCCAGCCTGCTGATGCTGCTCTTCGAAGTGGGCAGCCTGCTAGCAGCCCTTCCGGACTTCCACCCGCACGGCCGAGGCGGCGACTGCTCCTTCTGACGCCCCGGCTGTGAACCACCGGCTCCATGCGAGGCAGGCGGGCCCGGCCGGCGCTGAGGTCAACGCCTCGCGCCGGCCAGACCGCCGAACACCCCCGTGACAGGCGCTACTTCTTCGCGCCCGCCAGGTCGTCGAACATCGTGGTGAGGAACTCGGTGCACCAGCCCAGCAGTTCCC
>NZ_BAAATR010000024.1:125960-133078 GCF_039533515.1 Kitasatospora cystarginea
GCCGGTGCTCGGACGGGGCACCAGCACCTGCTCGGCCGCCGCCTTCACCTGGCTGCGCGGGTAGAGCCGGTTCAGCCGCAGCTGCTGCGACTCCCGCAGCGAGACCGGGCCGAAGCGCACGTTCGGGCCCTGCAGGGTGATGTCGGCGACGCCGCAGCGCCGCGCGAACAGCCGTAGGCCCGCCACCAGCAGCAGGTTCTCCACCGGCTCGGGCAGCTTGCCGTAGCGGTCGGTGAGTTCCTCGCGGACCTGGACGATGTCCTCCTCCGAGTTCACCGCCGCGATCGAGCGGTACGCCTGCAGGCGCAGCCGCTCGCCGGGGGCGTAGTCGTGCGGCACATGGGCGTCCACGGGCAGCTCGATCTTCACCTCCAGCGGCTCCTCCTCCGGCTCGCCGCCGCCGGCCAGCGACTCGCGGAACTCGGCCACCGCCTCGCCGACCATCCGCATGTAGAGGTCGAAGCCGACGCCCGCGATGTGCCCGGACTGCTCGCCACCGAGCAGGTTGCCCGCACCGCGGATCTCCAGGTCCTTCATCGCCACGTACATGCCGGCGCCCATCTCGGTGTGCTGGGCGATGGTGGCGAGCCGCTCGTGCGCGGTCTCGGTGAGCGGCCGCTCCGGCGGGTACAGCATGTATGCGTAGCCGCGCTCGCGGCCACGGCCGACCCGGCCGCGCAGCTGGTGCAGCTGGGAGAGACCGAAGGTGTCGCCGCGCTCCACGATCAGGGTGTTGGCGTTGGAGATGTCGATGCCCGACTCGACGATCGTGGTGGAGACCAGGACGTCGAACTCCTTCTCCCAGAAGTCGACCACCACCTTCTCCAGCTGGGTCTCCCCCATCTGCCCGTGCGCGGTGGCGATCCGCGCCTCGGGCACCAGGTCCTTCAGTCGGGCGGCGGCCTTGTCGATCGTCTCCACCCGGTTGTGGATGTAGAACACCTGGCCCTCGCGCAGGAGTTCACGCCGGACCGCCGCTGAGATCTGCTTCTCGTCGTACGGTCCGACGAAGGTCAGCACCGGGTGCCGCTCCTCCGGCGGGGTGGTGATGGTGGACATCTCGCGGATACCGGTGACCGCCATCTCCAGGGTGCGCGGGATCGGCGTCGCGGACATGGTCAGCACGTCCACGTTGGCGCGCAGCTTCTTCAGCTGCTCCTTGTGCTCGACGCCGAAGCGCTGCTCCTCGTCCACGATCACCAGACCGAGGTCCTTGAACCTGGTCTCGCTGGAGAACAGCCGGTGGGTACCGATGACCACGTCCACCGAGCCGTCGCGCAGGCCCTCCAGCACCGCCTTGGCCTCGGTGTCGGTCTGGAACCGCGACAGCGCCCGGACGTTGACCGGGAAGTTGGCGTACCGCTCGGCGAAGGTGGAGAAGTGCTGCTGCACCAGCAGGGTGGTGGGCACCAGCACCGCCACCTGCTTGCCGTCCTGGACGGCCTTGAACGCCGCGCGCACGGCGATCTCGGTCTTGCCGTAGCCGACGTCGCCGCAGATCAGCCGGTCCATCGGGACGGACTTCTCCATGTCCGTCTTGACCTCGGCGATGGTGGTGAGCTGGTCCGGCGTCTCCGCGTACGGGAAGGCGTCCTCCAGCTCGCGCTGCCAGGGGGTGTCCGCGCCGAAGGCGTGGCCGGGGGCCGCCATCCGGGCCGAGTACAGCTTGATCAGGTCGGCGGCGATCTCCTTCACCGCCTTCTTGGCCCGCTGCTTGGTCTTCGCCCAGTCCGCGCCGCCGAGCCGGTGCAGCGTCGGGGCCTCGCCGCCGACGTACTTGGTCACCTGGTCCAGCTGGTCGGTCGGCACGAAGAGCCGGTCGCCGGGGTGGCCGCGCTTGGCGGGGGCGTACTCCAGCACCAGGTACTCGCGGGTCGCGCCCTGCACGGTGCGCTGCACCATCTCCACGTACCTGCCGACGCCGTGCGCCTCGTGCACCACGTAGTCACCGGCCTGGAGCGCCAGCGGATCGATCGCGTTGCGGCGGCGGGACGGCATCCGGCGCATGTCCTTGGTGGAGGACTTCTGGCCGGACAGGTCGGTCTCGGTGACGACCGTCAGCTTGAGGTCCTCGTCCACGAAGCCGTACTCGATCGAGCCGCAGGTGACGTGGACGACGTCCCGGGTCGGTGCCTCGGCGAGGTCGGCGACCAGCCGGGCCGGGATCCCCTCGTTGCCGAGCACCTCGGCCAGCCGGGCGGCCGGGCCGTGGCCCTCGGTCACCATGACGACCCGCCAGTCGGCGCTCAGCCGCTCCTTGGCGTCGGCGATGGCGCGGGCGGTGTCGCCCCGGTACGCCTCCACCGCGTGCATGCCGAGGGTGAGGGTGTTGGCGTCGAACTCCAGGATCTCCGGCCCCGCCGAGGACGCCGAGTCACTGGTGGCGAAGGGGCTGACGGACCACCAGGGCAGCCCGATCTCCGCCGCGTGCTCGCGCACGTCGGCCAGCGACCACAGCGAGGCGGCCGAGACGTCGATCGCCTCCAGGTCGATCGGCCGGTCCGCACCGGCGGCGGCCGCAACCCAGGAGGCCTGTAGGAACTCCTGACTGGTCGCCACCAGGTCGGCCGCCCTGGTCCGCACCCGCTCGGGGTCGCAGACCACCGTGACACTGCCGGCGGGCAGCACGTCAAGCAGCAGTTCCATGTCGTCCACCAGGACGGGCGCCAGCGACTCCATGCCCTCGACCGCGATGCCCTGGGCGATCTTGTCCAGGATCTCGGCCAGCTCGGGGTGCTCCTGCGCCAGCTCGGCGGCCCGCGCCCGGACCTCGTCGGTGAGCAGCAGCTCACGGCAGGGCGGCGCCCACAGGCCGTGCTCGGCGATCTCCAGCGACCGCTGGTCGGCCACCTTGAAGTACCGGATCTCCTCGACGTCGTCGCCCCAGAACTCCACCCGCAGCGGATGCTCCTCGGTCGGCGGGAAGACGTCCAGGATGCCGCCGCGCACCGCGAACTCGCCGCGCTTCTCGACCAGTTCGACCCGGGCGTAGGCGGCGGCCGACAGCTTGCGGGCCACCTCCTCCAGGTCGTGCTGCTCGCCGCGCTGCAGCGCCACCGGCTCCAGCTCGGCCAGGCCCTTGACCTGCGGCTGCAGCACCGAGCGCACCGGCGCGACGATCACCTGGACCGGCCCCGCCGCCGGGTCGTCGGCCCGCGGGTGGACGATCCGGCGCAGCACGGCCAGCCGGCGGCCGACCGTGTCCGAGCGCGGCGACAGCCGCTCGTGCGGCAGCGTCTCCCAGGCCGGGAACTCGGCCACCGCGTCGGGTGGCAGTAGCGAGCGCAGGCTGGCCGCCAGGTCCTCGGCCTCCCGGCCGGTGGCCGTCACGGCGAGCACCGGGCGGCCCCGCTCACCCGCCTTCGCCGCCAGCGACCTGGCCAGCGCGGCGATCGCGAACGGACGCGCGGCCGGCGGACCGACCAGGTCGAGATGCTGCCTGCCCCCCACGGCGGCACCCGCGGCCGCCGCCTCGATCGCCTCGGCGAGGGCGGCATCCCGTACGACGACATCGAGCAGTCCGGACAGGCTCATGCGAGTCTCTTCTTCGTCCCGTGGCTGGAGTGCCCAGGCGTCGGACGACCGGCCGGGCAACGCGAACGGCCCGGCACGCGGCGCGCCCGGGGGAACTCCAGCCTACGCCGCGGCGCGGACGCTCACGCGAAGAGCACCGCCGGGCTCAGCGTGATCATGCAGCGGAGATCACACGAACTGGACATACTCCTGTCACTGCCCGTCCATTGTGGTCGCGCAAGATGGAGTTCGTGCCCGCCGCACCCAACCGTGGGGGATGGAGGCGGTGGACACCGACGCACCCCGATGGGGGTCGGGAGTGCGTGGCCGGGCGACCCTGGGTGGGGGCGCTCGTGCCCATTCGCCGGGAGTCGTGGCGCCCCGTCCTGGAGGGCGCCACGGGTCCTGGCCCGTCGCGATCTCACCTGCGGCCGGAGCGGACGGCCCCTTCTCGCGGGCCCGCCTCGACGGCAAGGCGGAACGGCGTCAACTTCGGACCGGGTCGGCCACGCCTGGGGGGCCACGCCAAGGCGCCCCAGGCATGACCGCGCCCGGGCACGGGCTAGCGGCGGTGCACGACCTCACGCGGGTACTCGGAGCCGTCGTCAACGATCACGATCTTCGGAACGATCCGCGTCTTGGCCTCCGACGCCTGCGCGGCCGGTTCGGCCGGGGCGGGCTCCGGGACGGACGCCGCAGCCGGAGCCGGTTCCGCTGCCCGCGCCGGGACGGCCTCCGGCGAAGTGCTGGGCCGCGGCGGAACGGCGGAGAGCGCCCGCAGGGTGGTGGTGGGGTTCTCGGCGGTGGCGGGCAGCCGGAGCTCCCTGGTCGCGTGCTCCGGCACCCCGGCCGGCTCCGCCGTCTCGATCGATGCCGAAGCCGGCGCCAGGGCCGGCCGCGACGGTTCGACGGCGGCCCGCGGCCGCGCGGGAGCGGCCTCGAGCGCCCGTACGCCCGCCCCCTCGAGGGCGCCGACCGCTGCACCGGTCAGCGAGGCCAGCGTCTGCTTGATGTGGTCCAGGTGCTGTTGCACCTGCTCGTGCCGGACGGCGAACTCCCGCTGCTCGCGCTCGCCGGCCGCCTGGATCCGCTCGGCCTCCCGGCGGGCCTCGGCGGTCAGCTGCTCGGCGGTGGCCTGGGCCTCCGCGTCGCTGACGCGGATCTCGGCGAGCACCTCGTCGCGGTACTGCTCGGCCTCCCTGAGCCGGCGCTCCGCGGTGGCGGAGATCTTCTCGTCCTCCACGTCCGCCTTGGCCTCGGCGGCGGCGAACATCTCGTCCGCCCGGCGCCGCAGTTCGGCCAGCTTGGCCTCGGCCCGCTCCTCCGCCTCGGCGGCGCTCACCCGGACCTTGGCGGCCTCCGCCGTGGCGAGGTCCCGGGTGCTGCGGGCCTCCCGGTCGGCCTCCGCGCGGATCCGCTCGGCCTCGGCGCGGGTGCGCTCCTCGGTGCGGCGGGCGAAGGCGTCGGCCTCGTCGCGGCTGGTGGTGGCGAACTCCCGGGCGCTGACGGTGGCCTGCTGTCCGGCCTGGTACGCGTTGTCCCTGGCCTCCTCGGCGGCGCGCTCGGCGGACTCCCGGATCGCCGTCACCTCGGCCTCGGCGATGGCCATCAACCGCGCGGCCTGGTCGCTGAGCACCTGGTAGTCGGGGGCGGGGGCGTCGGCGGCGGCCTGGACGATGTCCGCGAGCCGCTTCTCCATCTCACGGATGCCGGCACCGAGTACGCTGAGCCGCTCCCACGCCCGGTCCCGCTCCGACGTCAGGGACAACAGTGCCCGTTCGACCTGCTCGGGCGCGTAACCGCGCCGGGACAGCATGAACCCGTGCTGGGAGACGGCGTCGCTCATGGGTTCTTCCCCTCGTGCTCGCGGGCTGCGCAGCCCGTGGTCGAACGTGGACGAGGACGGGACCGGCGGCCCGCCCTCTTCACCTATTTTGCGCGGACGGGGAGGAAACCCAAACAGGACAGCGCCGCTCGACCGCGTGAACGCGTGCCGCGGTCAGCCCCGTTCCACGTGCTCGAAACCTCCCGTGCATCGCGCATGACCAGTAAGGACGTTCGGGAGTCCGCCAGTGGTTCCCCGGGTGCACCGGCCAAGCGGAATGTCCGATTCCGCCCCTGCCCGCCAGACGGCCACGGGCCGTGCCGACGAATCGGCACGGCCCGTGGCCAAGACCGGGAGGGTCAGAGGATCCCGTCCCAGAACTGTTCGAGCAGCACGCCCCACCAGGTCTCCGGCGACTGCAGCGCCGCCGGGTCGATGGCGATCAGCTGGGCCTGGAAGTCGGTGGTCCACCGGCCCGCCTGTTCCGGGGTGAGGCCGTAGCGCAGGCGCCACATCCGGCCGAGCAGGGCCAGGCTGCGGACGAACTCCGGGACCCCGGAGTTGACGAAGCGCACCGGTTCACCGCCCGGCTCCAGCTCGACCGAGATCACCGCCGCCGTGCCGTACTGCACGCAGAGCTGGCGGCCGTAGTCGTTGCCGAGCACCAGGTAGCCGCCGAAGTCCGGGCCGGCGGGCAGTCCGCGCTCGGCCGCCAGCTCGGCCAGGGTCGGGATCGGCCGGCCTTCCTGGGCCTGGGCCCAGAAGAACGGCGCGAAGTCGCGCGGCAGCCCGGCCCACATCAGGGTCTGCGCCACGACCTCGGGCACGCCCTGGCGGGAGACCGCCCGCTGCTCGAAGCGGAACACCCCGGGACCGAAGGCCTGCCCGAGCTCATCCGCCAGCTGCTGCGGGGCGAGCGGCGGCAGCTGCGGAATGCTGCCGGGCGGCGGCAGCGGCGCGCGGACCGGCCGCGGGCGCTGCGGCGCCGCCGCCAGCTGGTGCAGCTGGTCGACGTGGTCCACCAGCACCGCCATGCCCGCCTGCCGGGACTGGTGGTCCCGGCCGTACGGGGCGGTGTGGCTGAGGCGGACGTTCGGCCAGGAGGCGCGTACCATCCGGGCGCAGTAGCCGCCGGGCACCTCGCACAGTTCCAGGTCGGTGTGGAGTTCGAGCACCTGGTCCGGCGGGACGTTGAGGCGGCGCAGCTCGTGCAGCGCCTTCCACTCCGGGTGCGGGGTGCCGGGCTCGCTGCGGTGGATGAGCTTCTGCTCGGAGCCGTCCGGGGCCCGGTAGCTGACCACGGCCACCGTGCCGGGCCCGATCGACGGCACTCCCGGTGCACCGGCCGGCACACCCGGTACCGGGGCCGGCGCGGGCGGGGGAACCGGGGGGCCGGCGGGCACCGGTGCGCCGGCGGCCGGGTAGCCGTAACCGGCGCCCGGCACCGGGGCGGGCCCCGGGTGGGCGGGCGGTACCGGCGCTCCCTGGTGCGCCGGAGGTACCGGCGCGGCCGCGGGGTAGCCGTAGCCGACGCCCGGCACCGGTCCCGGCGGGGCGGGCGGGGCGGGCGGCATACCGGGCACACCCGGTGCGCCGGGCATGCCGGGACCGGCCGGTCCGGCGGGCGACGGAACGGCCGGACCGCCGTGCGGCGGCGTGCCGTGGCCCGGCTGCGGCACCTCGATCGCGTGGGCCAGCTGGGTCGCCTCGTACGCGATGCCCGCCGCGGCCGGGCCGGGGGCCGGCGGCGGCGCGGTGGCGGCGGTCGGCTGGGCTCCGC